>JANQNM010000035.1 GCA_028279625.1 Candidatus Nitrosopumilus sp.
AAAGCAGACATCAAAAAGATGGCAAAGGCATCAGAGAATTTTTAATCATCATGAAAAGTAGATTTTTTCCAAGCCATCAATTTGTTGAAAATTTCTAGATAATCTTTTGATGTAATTGTGATATGAGTATGTGCAAAAAAGTCACCAAACTGGGCTTCAAAGATCATGCGGCATTCTTCTTTGAAGAAAGGAACAGAGATTCCAATTTTTTTTAATGAAGAAAATTTGAAATCTTCAATTTGTATTATTTTTTCATGAACTGTGATTTTTTTATTTTCAGGATTTTTGTTAATTGATGAATCCATGTGTTTTTTGATTTCTTCACCCCATAATGGTGGGTCATGTGGCCATCTATGGACAAACACCTTTTCAGCTAAAAATCGAAATTCAAATTCAGGCAATGGTATGGTTTTTGTCTGATTCAAATTAAGCGTATCTTAGAACACTTAGGCAAGTACGGCAATACACTGAATGTCATCTTTGTTATTGAAACATTTCTTTGTTTCAAAACAATACTGACAAACATACCATTGGTGAACTGCTCCACCTCTAGTAGTTGGCTTGTATGTGATTAGATACTTGTGGTCGTGTCTATCATAGCAGTGGTCCATTTTCAATAGTATTACGCACAGTTTCCATATGAAAACCGCGGAAAAAACTCTGAAAACCAGGATCCTTTGTGGAATTTCTAATTAGTTCTCATTCCAATAGATTCTTCTAATTCAATGACAATTTCTCTGCCTTCGGATTCGGGTTCTGGTTCAGGTTCTTCAATTACACATTCCCCAGAATGTTTCATTGCCATATGTTCAGATTTTAGCATACACATGTTTCCATAAGTAATTCCATCCATTCCACAAACAGGAGCATATTCCATTGTACATGCTAGAGCGGGTTTTTCAGTTTGCCATCCTCGTTGTTTTAGTTTTTCAACAGAATCTGAATTGACACATGCAGGTGCTGCATTGTGGTGTTTAAACATCAATTGTTTTCCTTCTACACAAATAATATTATCAACTGAAATTCCTGCATGTTTTTGATGTAGAGGTCTTAGATACTCTTTCATCACTCCATCCATCACACACATCTTTCCAGGATATGCACCAGGTCCACATCTATCATCTAAAACACACATTCCATCAAGTGATGCAAATCCAGGGGCACACATTCCATTATGTGACATGTGATGATGTCCTGTTGTTTCACCTTGGGGATCATGATCAGATGCAAAAACAGAATCTGAATTTGCAACAAAAATTATTGAAAACATAAGAATTCCAAATAAAATGAAATATTTCAATAACTAATCTACATGATTTTGTTATTAAAAGAGGTTGAATCAAACAATTTTCCCCATATAGAAAATCTTATCATATAGAAAAGATGGTAAAAATCATGGAAATTCAAACCGCAGTTGAAAAAATTCTAAAAGTTAGCCCTTCAGTAAGAGTGGTGAGTGTCTGCGACCTAAATGGTAAATTGGTATATTCAGCACGCTCAAAGAAGGTAAACATCTTGGTGTCAAAAAAACAGAGTTTGGCATCGCTCAAAGCAGCTGCAAAGGATTGGAAGCAAAGAAAGAAGCTAGCAAGGTCTCTTGGTTCATGCAAATATGTTGTTGCAGAATATGACAAAGTTAAGAGAATAGTAATTCCTGCTGGAAGAAATCATATCTTGTACATAACTACAACTGCTTCCTTAGATCATAACAAGGTAGTTCGCAAAGTTCGTTCTTTCAAGTAACTACAAAATATCATTTTTTTCATATTTTTAATTCAAAATGACATCGACAAAATATTTTAGGGATAATCCTTCCAGCATATTTTTTGAATGTTCTACTTTTCGAGTTTTCTTTTTCCAGTTCCTCTACCAGAACTAACCCATAGTCCTTTTGTGGAGCGTTCAGGAGTACTTTGGATGTCACCGAACTTTATCTTACCAGTTCCGCGACCTACAGAAATGTATTTGTCTGAAGCTGCCTTTTTTCTTGCTTCTTGCATTTTTTTGAAATCATTTCCTGCCCATGATGAATCATCATCAACTTCTATGATTTTTGTTCCTCTGCCAGTACGAACTTTTCTTTTTGCCAAAATTTACCACATAGAGATATAATTTATCATTTATAAGATTTTGAAAAAGATGTGTTTTGGTGCTAATTCTCCTAATTTCCAAAATTAAACAAAAATCTTTGATACAATATCTGTTCTAATTCCGCATATAATGACTCTAACTCATCAAGGTTTATTTCTGAATCAAGTTTTTCTGAAATCTTGTATTCTAATTGCAATAATTGGCTTTTATCAATTTGAGCCATACAAGTTTGAATTCAAATTTTGCACATAACTATCAATATGTAATTCAAAGTTACAGAAAATCTCAATTGAGACTAGTCATCAATCTCAATATCCTCTAAAAACATGTGATCAAATCTCTTGTATTCTTCAAAAACATTTGAGAGTACTTGTTCTACAGGCCTGTTGTCTCGTTCTGAAATTCGTAATGCATCTGTTAGTAGTTGCTGGGTGGCAGGCATTGATTGAAGAAATTTAATGAAACCTTCATCATGCATAATAGTCATTTAATCTCGTCATAATAATTAGGCACGGTCACAAAAGTTTGACATGAGATTGAGAATTCATACTTTAAGAACAGAATCAAATTTTTATAAAATTACCATTTTCAAAAAATATGGAAAAAAAGAAAGAAGAAAAAGAAGCATACGCTACAGATGATCCAACTGATACCTCAGCAAAAGATCAAGAAGAAATGGCAAAAGAGGCCATAAAGAAATTCAAATCTCTAGGATAAGCCAAACTTTCATTAGCAATACTATTTTCTAGAAAAATATGGGATTGTTTGGCTCTAAAGAAAAACCTGAAGATTTGATGTACAAGGCCATGGCAGTAATGGAGAAAGGCCAACCAAAGGCAGCCATCTCTTTGTTTAACAAAATCCTAAAACAAGAGCCTGAAAATATTGAAGCCCTCCTAAACAAAGGACTGGCACTAAACCAAACTAGAAAATACACAGATGCCGTAACTTGTTTTGATAAATTATTAGAAATTAACCCAAAAGATGCACAAGCACTAAACAACAGAGGAATTTCTCTAGCTGAAATGGGAAATATCCAAGATGCTGCAGAATATTATGACAAGGCAATTGAGGCAGACCCAAAATATGCTGCAGCTTATTTTAACAAAGGAGTATTACTTGACAAATTACAAGACCATGAAGAAGCGCTAGCCACTTTGGAAAAAGCCATTTCAATAGACCCAAAAAAGCCCAATGCTCAAGTTTACAAGGGAATTGTTTTAGGAAAAATGAAAAAACATGAAGAAGCTTTGAATTGCTTTTCAAATATTTGCAGAAAATTTCCTAGCAATCAAGATGCGTTTTTTCAAAAAGGGGTTCAGCTAGCAGAACTAGAACAACATGAAAAAGCACTTGACATATTTGATGAAATATTGAAAAAATTCAAAGACAATGTAAATGTCATTTATGCAAAATCAAGAAGTAAAGCAGCCTTGGGATTGTATCCTGAAGCTCTAGAATTGTTAAAACAAGCAATCTCAAAAAACCCCAAAGTAATTAGAGAGTGGGCAAAAGAAGAAAAAGCATTTACTCATTTGCACAACAACGACAAGTTCAGAGCACTTGTAAAACTATAGTCATTTGATCATTCTTCATCATCAGAACGTCTTCTACTAGGTCTTACAGGAACAAAAAACTTCATCTTTCTTCCAATCATGATTTGATTACAGCAAATGTAGTGATAAATAACGAGGAAAATCACTTGAAAATTAAATTCCAAATTGGAAAAATATGACTTTTCAAATGTATTTTTCAAACAAGTATTTTAAGAAAATAATAAAATCTTAAGTAATTTGTTGCTGTCAATATAGAGAACTGGCTCGCATTATGATAGCAGATGATGCAGAGGTAATTAGAAAAACCCTACGAGATATGTTAACATCATTTGATCATCAAATAGTTGCTGAAGCCGTAGATGGGATTGAGACTGTAGAAAAATTTTTTTCAGAAAAACATGACTTGCTTTTATTAGATATTGCTATGCCAAAAAGAAATGGATTTGAAGCATTGTTTATGATTATGGAAAAAGACCCCAAAGCCAAAGTCATTATGGTTTCAGCTCATCACAACAGGCAGTTTATCGATAATTGTTTGAAAATTGGAGCCAAAGCATACATTCCAAAGCCATTTGACATCAATGAATTTCTAGATAAAGTTTCTAGCGTGTTAAAGGAATAGAAATTTCTAAAGAATTTTTTTCCTTACTGCATCAATTCGGATAATTCCGACTTTCTTTTTTGGGCCGATTAATCTTGCCTCAAAAATTGGAACATACAACTCGGTGATGTCGCGTAATACAAATTCTTCAGAAAGGTTTCGAACATCTGTCTCTAAGGGCTTTTTTAGTTGAGATTGAAGTTTGCTTATTGCTGCATCATATGTTAATTCAGGTTTTTTGACATTAGGCTGATTTTTCTCAAGAAGTCGCTTTGGGTAGTTTTCAACTGTTTTGGAGTTGATTTTGAATGGGAATTTTATCTCACTACCATGATGGTCAAAAATTAGCTCATCTTCTTCTTCTACAAAGACATGCTCTTCTAATTTGATGTCAATCTTATTTTTTCCTCGTTTTCCAACAAATGCCTTCTCAAATCCAGATTTTGAGCGAATTGGAAAAACACCATCACCTAAAACCACCTCACGGATATTGGAATCAACTGAGATGGCATGAGTTGCTTTCCTATAGTAATCTGCAATATATTTTCCTGAAACCATCAAAATGCACTCATAATACAATTTTAGAGAATGAATATGCACTTGTTCTTTTTTTGGTCTTGACAATAATGATTTGAAAGGGGAGGTTTTCTTTTGTTCAACAATTGCCATTGCCTCATCAGCATCAATATTTTTTCTAAGAACAGATATCTTTACATCATGACTTGACTTTGCCAAAACTACACAAAGTATACAATTCCAGCTATTAAACCAATTCTGCTAAGAAAGAAATAATAGATTTGAATGAATTCAAAAGTTATGGCAACTAAGAAAGGTGGCTATATTGAAAAATTTCTAAAAAAAGCAGATAAAGCAATTCAAGATGGCGTCAAAAGGGCAGATGAAGTATTAGAAGATGCAGTAGAATTTGGAACAATGACTGCAAAGCAAGCATCACAAGCAAGCAAAGAACTTCGTAGTCAGGCAAAAAAAGAAAGAGAAGCATTACAGAAAAGAGGAGCTAAAAAAATCAGCGAAGGAATCTCAGCTGCTAAAGGTGTTGCATCAAGTGCAGAAGAAGACTTGGCAACATTAGAAAAACTTGGCAAGCTTAGAAAAGCAGGAGTCATTACTGAAAAAGAATTTCAAGCAAAGAAAAAGAAGATTTTAGGAAGAATTTAGGATGAAAAAATCAAACATTAATGGAAAAAATGATCAAAGAAAAGTAAATCCAAATTGGTTTACAGGAAAAACATGGATGAAGGTTCTTTCAGAAAAGATCAAATCTGAAGATCAAGACATCTATCATGTTCATTTTGAGAAAGGTTCTAGAACAAAACTTCATGCACATAATGGAAATCAAGTATTGATTGCAACTAAAGGCAAAGGTAGCCTTGAGATTTTTAGAAAGTATGGAACATCAAAAACAAATTTCAAAATTAAAAGAACAGAGAGAATCACTCTCAATGAGGGGGATATTGTGCATATTCCTGCCAAGGTTCTTCACACCCATGGTTCAATTGACAAAAAAAAGACATTTTCACATATTGCTATTAACATTCTGCCCAGAAAAAATTCCATTTACAAAACAACTTGGCATGAATCAGATTACAAATCAAAGGTATCAGAAATAATTTAGAATGTCATTAAAGAAAAATTCTGAAATACAACCCATTCAAGGAAGTGAAGGTACTACAGTAAAGCAATACTTTCATCCACACAATACACTAAATGGAATCAATTACAGTATTGCTCATTTTTCCTTAGAAGCAGGAAAAAGGACAAACCTGCACAAGTTAAAATCATCTGAAGTCTACTATATTTTAGAAGGTAAAGGAGAACTGAAAGTTGATCAAGATATAATTTATCTTGAAAAAGATGATTCAGCATATGTTCCTCCAAATTCAGAACAATTAATCAAAAACACTGGTTCAGAAAACTTGAGATTTTTGTGTATAGTAGATCCAGCATGGAAAGCTGATGATGAAACTATCTTGGAATAAAATTCTACGATATAACATATGCAATTATTTTTAACATATGACAAATCTCTACTTCTAGTGAACACCTATCAGGCTCTCAAAGTACTCAATGTAGATCCGGATTCATCACAAGAACAAATCAAAACAGCATACAGAAAGCTGGCACTAGAACACCATCCTGATAAAAAGAAACAAAATGAAGATACTGAATTTAAGAAAATTACTGAAGCTTACAATTTCCTAAAAAAGAACCATAATCAATACAATAGTGGAACACATCAAAGAACAAAAACCAACAGTAAACCAAAATCAAACTTCAAAAGAAAACCATGGGGTGCACCAGATGATGAAAAAATTCCAGAACAAGACTGGAGTAAATACACCAGAGAATTTGAAGAAGGAGATCCTGACTTTTTTAAAGAATATGAAAGAAAGTTTTGGGAAGAATACAATGCACGTGTAAGACCAGATGGAAAAAATGGAGAATATGAAAAGGCAAAAGAGCCTAAAAAACAACCAAATCTATACGTGGATGTGGATAAGAGTTTGTGTATTGGGTGTTGTAGTTGTGAGATAATTGCACCAGATGTTTTTCAAATTAACAAAGAAAGCATGTCAAATCCAAAATCATCTGTAATTAATCAAAAAGGAGCAGGAGTAAACAAAATAATGAATGCAGCTGAGACTTGTCCAACTAAAGCAATCATTGTAGAAAATACAGACACTAAAGAAAGAATGTACCCATACTAGATTTTCAATTTTTCATACAATTCATCTATTTCATCTTCAGAGAGCTTTTGCATGGGATTGAACATACTATGGATTGCATCTGCGCCATCATTTGCTTTTCTTGGAACTAGATGAACATGTACATGGGGAACTTCTTGGCCAGCATCTTTTCCATTATGAACCGCAACAAGTGTAGAACCAGAAAGTGAATCAACTTTTGAAATCATAGAGTGGACTAGTGCAAAAAGATCAGTATTTTCTTCACTAGACATATCCTGAATTTTTTGATGATGTTTTTTTGGAATTACTAATACATGGCCTTTTGCAAGAGGAAATGCATCAAGAAAAGCTATAGAATGTTCAGTCTCTTTGAGAATTTTAGCAGGAATATCTCCTGAAACAATTTTGCAAAAGACACAATCCATACTAATTAGAAAAATTCTTGAGATATCAAATTATCGATTAGAGGGTTACCAAGTACCGCCATCACCTGTATTAGGATCTAGTTTCTTTGCAGGTACATTACCATGTGCTTTTTTCAAATGTTTTTTCAAACGTTCAGGGTCATAGAGTTCAGTTCCACAGATATCACATTTTGTTTTTGTCTCTTTGTCTTTGTTACGATTGAATAAGCCCATAATTTAGTGAAATTCAGAAATACATTAAAAATGATACGGAGAATTTTGGAAATTATTTAAAAATAAAATATATTCATACTTCAAAGTTTGACATGTCAATTTTTGTAGAATTTTTGGGTTTCTTTTTGTATTCTTCTTTTTTTAATTCAAGTTCTAAATCAACAATTTGATTTTCTTCATCAAGGTTCTTTTTTGGGGGGTTTTGTCATCAGATGAAGATTCGGTCTTTTTTACTTCGAGTTCTAAATCCAGAATTTGTTTTTCTTCATCAAGTGTTTTTGTTGGTTGAACTTTTCTAGTAGATTTTGACTCTTCTTTTTTTATTTCAAGTTCTAAATCTAGAATTTGTTTTTCTTCGTCTAACATTTTTTTGGGGTCATTTTTGTCAGATTCCAAAGATCTATTATAGAACTTCTTTGTTTTTTAATTTTAGGTTTTCAAATACATTATAAAGGATGCATAGTTTTTGAACACTCATGGCAGTAAAAAATATCACAGTTTTAGGTTCTGGAGTAATGGGACATGGAATTGCTCAAGTTTCAGCAACTGCAGGTTATAATGTAGTATTGCGAGATATTCAACAAGAATTTTTGGATAAAGCAATGGAGAAAATCAAATGGAGTCTTGACAAACTAGTCACCAAAGAAAAAATTTCAAAAGAAGAAGGAGACACAATTTTTGGAAGAATTAAGCCAGTTGTAGATTTGAACGAGGCAGTAAAAGATGCTGAATTAGTAATTGAAGTTGTTCCTGAAATTATGGATTTGAAGAAAAAAGTATATGCAGAATTAGATCAAGCTGCAGCACCAGATGTCATATTTGCATCAAATACCAGCACATTGCCCATTACAGAAATTGCAAATACAACATCCCGACCAGACAAATTCATTGGAATCCACTTTTTCAATCCTCCTCAATTAATGAAACTAGTAGAAGTTATTCCAGGTGAAAAAACATCACAAGAAATTACAGAATTAACTAAAGAATATGTCAAATCAGTTAACAAACAAGCAGTTCTATGCAGAAAGGATGTTCCAGGATTCATCATTAACAGATTGTTCATTCCAATGGTTCATGAGGCATGCTTTGTAAAAGATAGAACAGGGGCCACACTTGAAGAGATTGATTCATCTGTTAAATTCAAGTTGGGATTTCCAATGGGAATTTTTGAGCTGGCAGATTTTACAGGAATGGATGTTATTCATAAAGCAACTACAGAGATGCATTTGCGTGACAAAAAAGTCATCAACCCACACCCACTAGTTGAGAAGATGTTTGATGAGAAGAAATTAGGACAAAAGTCAGGCGAAGGGTACTACAAATATTCTGATGACAAATATGAAAGAGTTGCATTGTCTGAAGAACTTGCAGAGAAATGCAACCCAATTCAACTTGTTGCAAATATCATAAACAACGCAGCATGGCTTGTTACTAACGGTGCAAGCGATATAGAAGAGATTGAAAAAGCAGCTCAATTAGGATTGGGTCTTAGAAAGCCACTATTTGAGACGGCAAAAGAAATTGGTATCAAAAACATTGTAGATGAATTAAACAAGCTTGCTGAAGAGCATGGTGAGTTTTACAAACCAGATCCACTTCTCATATCAATGCAATAGGAGTTATGGGTTTGTATTTTGAAAAAGACTTTGAATCGTTAAAAATAGCACTAGTAGAAACAGAGTACAGAATAAGGAAATTAGAAGATCATAAAGAAATAATCAATAAACAACTCAGAGATAGTAAAACGGATCAAGATTGGATTAATGAAACAAAGAGTAGACTAAAACGAAATATTGGAAATTTACATAAAAAACGTGATTTAATTTTTAGAGAGTTAGAATCTTAAGAAATTAATTCTAAAATTTTTTCTACAGCTTCTTTAGGATTTTCAACTCCTATAATTTTGACATTTTCTCTGTGATCAATATACCCATCAATGAATTGTTCAATTGGTCCATTTTGATATTTTATTGCAACCATTGGTTTTTTGTGCATGTATGCAGCACATGTTTCTGAAAGTGTTCCAGAACCGCCACCGATGATTATTACACCATCAGCACTAAGTGCATTTAGAAAATCACGAGTCAATCCCATTCCAGTAGGAATTACAATATCACAATACTCATTTGCTTCAGATGCATCAGATTGTGGAATTATTCCAACTGTTAAACCTCCAGCATCCTTTGCTCCATGTGCAGCAGCTGTCATAACGCCACCTAATCCACCACATATCAATACAGAATCAGAATTTGCAATCTCAGCACCAGTTTCATATGCAAGTTTTTCATGTTCTGGAGTACAACCCCTTGTATTGTGACCTATAATGAGGATCTGTCTTTTCTTTGTCATTCATTGTTGATGAAATCAATGGTATCAAAAATCTTTTCATAGGATTTGCAAAAAAAAGACCAAGTTCAAGCCAGACCCCGTGTCGGGTTGCGAACATTGCGTTCAGGGGCAAGGGTGAACTTGTCTATACATAATACGTCAAAATATGACTTAAGAAGACTGGAAATTATCAAGTAGATCTCATTCCTTTTTGGAATTTGACTAAGCGCAAAGGATATTAGGAAATATTACGAATTAGTATCATGGAAAGACGTTCAATGCCAGTATGTTTTACTGAAAAACAATACAAAATGATCGAAGCATATGCCAAGAGAAACGGTATGCTAAACGCAAGCCAAGCTCTTGAAAAAATCCTAAGCGAATAAACGCTTTTTTGTATTTTTATTTTGTTTATACAGAGTCATTTGATTCTCCACAATTTGGGCACTCTTTGTAGTCTATAGGATAGTTTACTGAGCATTTGCGACACGAAATGGAACCAACCATAAAAAAAATCTGAAAAAAATTGTTTTTAAAAGAGGAGTCAATTTTTGGCTAGTGCCAACTTTTGAATGAGAGGTGAAAGGTAAGAAGCTATATAGAATAAGTTAGTCACATGTAATCAAATGAGGTTATTTGGTAAAAAACCAGAATATTGCACTATATGCAATAAGGAACTAACCCATAAACATAAACCAAAAAGAGAATGGGGAATCAAAGGTCCACTTTGCGGTGATTGTCATTTTGAAAAACAAAAAGAATTCTACGAAGGTAAAGTTAGACAACCATGTGTAATGTGTGGTGAAACTAGAAAAATTACGGATCTGTGGGAACCAAGATGGCAATGGGATATGGATGGACTATTATGCAAAGAATGCTTTGATAAAAAAGAAGAAAGTTTTGGAAAAAAGAAAAATTTTTGTGCATTGTGTGGTGGCAAAATGGGATTAATCAGATACAATCCTAAAAGTCATTGGAAGATTGAAGGACAGTTATGTAGAAAATGTTGGGATGAAAAAAAAGCAGAGTTAGGATAAATTGGGATTTTTTAAAAAAATCAAATGCGATATTTGTGAAAAGAAATTTTCAAAACAAGAAGAGTTGATGAATCACAAGCAAATTATTCATGGAAAAGATTTGCAGTACGATTGTAAAGAATGTGGTAAATATTTTTCAAATATGGAAGATATGAGAACTCATTTGCAAAGAGAACATAGTTACAAAAAAGACAGATAATTAGATAGCCTTTACAGTTTTTACAAGTGGAGGTCTAACTTTGACAAAGACTCTGAATCCACAAATACATTTGATTTCAGGTAATCTAGATAATTCAGTGTTTGAAACTACAACTCCACATCTAAGGCATGCATAGTATACTTCAAAATTTTCAGCGGCGTTTTCACTCATGGAATCAAAGTTTTCTTCAGCCATGTTAATCATCAAAATTTCTATAATTTAAGGTATCAGATTATGTTAAAGAGAGTTCAATGTAGACATCATCAGGAATTTTTAGTCTCATCAATTGTCTTATGGCTTTATCGTCTGCATTTATGTTAATAATTCTTCTATGCATCTTCATTTCCCATTTTTCATAGGTTTCAGTTCCATTGCCACAAGGTGATTTTCTAGTTGCAACATGTAATCTTTTTACAGGAAGTGGAGTTGGGCCTTTTACTTTAACACCCGTTTTTTTACCGATTCCCATGATTTCGCCACACACTCCATCTAGTTTAGGTAAACTGATAGAGGTGAGTTTAACACGGGCGGTTTGCGTCATTAAAATCCGCCTATGGTTTATACTCTTCAGTAATTTCCTTGACGATTCCTGCTGCGATGGTTGCGCCCATATCTCTTAGAGCGAATCTGCCCATTTCAGGGAAATCTTGGAAGGTTTCGATACAAGTTGGTCTTACCGGTCTAATTTTGACAATTGCAGAGTCACCAACTTTAAGGAATTTTGGATTTTCTTCCTCAACGGCACCAGTTGCTGGGTTAATCTTTTGGAGGAACTCAGTAACAGTTGCTGCAACTTGTGCAGTGTGTGCGTGCATTACTGGTGTGTAACCAGGTGCAATTGCTGTTGGGTGGTGAATTACAATAATTTGAGCTTTGAATTCTTTTGCAACTGCTGGAGGTGCATCAGGAGATCCGAGTACATCGCCTCTCTTGATATCTTTCTTTTCAACACCTCTTAGGTTGAAACCAATGTTGTCACCTGCTTCTGCAGATGGCATTTCTGTGTGGTGTGTCTCAATAGATTTGATTTCACCAGGTGCGCCAGAAGGCATTACAACAATTTTGTCGCCTGCTTTCATGGTTCCTGTCTCAACTCTTCCTACTGGAACAGTTCCGACACCAGTGATAGTGTAAACATCTTGGATTGGAACACGTAGTGGTTTTCCTACTGGTTTTTCTGATACTGTGAAGTCATCAAATGCTTCAAGTAATGTTTTACCAGTGTACCATGGCATGTTCTCAGATTTCTTAACTAGGTTGTCACCTTTCCATCCAGAAACTGGAACGAATGGTACGTTTTCTAGTTTATAACCTACAGATTTTACTAATTTTTCGCCTTTTTCTTTGGCTGTTTTGAATGCTTCTTCAGAATAGTTGCTATCATCCATCTTGTTGATTGCAACGATTAGTTGGTTTACACCGAGTGTTTTGAGCAAGAATGCGTGTTCTCTTGCTTGTCCACCTGCAGCAATTGCTGTATCGGTTTCACCTTCTTTTGCTGAAAGTACTAAGACTGCTGCATCTGCTTCAGAAGCACCAGTAATCATGTTTTTAATAAAGTCCCTGTGACCAGGAGCGTCAATCAAAGTAAAGAAGTACTTTGGTGACTCAAACTTTTGGAATGCAAGATCGATTGTAATACCTCTCTCTCTTTCATCCTTAATGTTATCCATAACCCATGCATACTTGAAAGTATCACCTTTTCCGGTCTTCTCGGATTCGGATGCATGTGCTGCAATTGTTCTTTCATCTACAACACCAAGATCCATCAAGAAATGACCCATAGTTGTTGATTTTCCATTATCAATATGACCTGTAACAATCAGGTTCAAGTGTGGTTTATCTGCCATATCAACAGCGTGTGTGAGGGCATTTATTACTGTTATGAATTTTTGAAAAAAATACTCGTTTTTTTCAATTAATTTTAGATCAGAAGACTTTGGAAATTACACATAAATCAAAGGGCCAAAAAAGGAAATTATGAAAATTACAGTTTCAGTTATCAAAGCCGACGTTGGTGGAGTCGGAGGACATACTAAACCAAGTGACGGTCTGATTGAAGCAATCAGAAATACCGTAAAAAATTCAGCAGATTTGCTTATTGATTATTACATCGGATATTGTGGGGATGATACTCACATCGTAATGTCTCACACTCATGGTGTAGACAATGAAAAAATTCACAAACTTGCATGGGATGCATTCATGGCAGGAACACAAGTAGCAAAAGACGAGGGACTCTATGGTGCAGGACAAGACTTGCTAAAGGATTCATTTTCAGGAAATGTCAAAGGAATGGGTCCTGGCGTTGCAGAAATGGAGTTTGAGGAAAGACCAAATGAAGCATTCACTGTTTTTGCAGCTGACAAAACAGAACCAGGTGCGTTCAACTATCCAATTTACAGAATGTTTGTAGATGCATTAAGCAATACAGGATTAATTGTAAACAAGAATCTTGCAGAAGGAGTAAAGATGAATATTATGGATGTTGAAAAAGGACAGATTGCAGAGCTTTCTCTATGGGAAGACAAACCAACTGTAGAAGCTGCATTAATGTATCCAGGTAGATATGTTGTAGACTCTGTTACAACAAAAGACGGAGAACCAATTCTTGCAGCATCAACTGATAGACTTCACAACATTGCAGGAACATATGTTGGAAAAGATGATCCAATCTGTCTAGTTAGAACACAGAAGAGATTCCCAGCAACAGAAGAAGTTGGTAGTGTATTTAACAATCCTCACTTTGTTGCAGGAAATACAAGAGGAAGTCACAACATGCCATTGATGCCTGTAAAACTAAACTCTGCAGCAACAATTAATTTCTGTATTCCGATTGTTGAGGCCCTAGTATTTAGCATGCACAATGGAAAGTTCACAGGTCCATTTGATGGATTCTCAACTCCAGATTGGGATCTCATCAGAGAGAGAGCAACTGAAAAAGCAATGGCAATTAGAAGCCAAGGATTTATTCATCCAGCAACTCTTGTTCCATCAGAACTAGAATATGCTGAAGGATACAGAGCTAGAATGGATGTTCTTGAAAGCAAAATGAAACCAATGGAAGGAGCAACGTCCACTGGAGACAAGAAAGAAAATTACGAAGATCCAGATTAAGAATTGTGTGTTCTATCAATCATAGGAAATAGTTAATAGAAAAAAGAACATACAAAAATTAGATAGCATGAGTTTCCAGAAACTATTTGATTGGAAGACGTATATTTTCACAGCCATAGCAGTAATCTCATTTTCGAATT
Organism: Candidatus Nitrosopumilus sp.; assembly: GCA_028279625.1. GTDB lineage: Archaea > Thermoproteota > Nitrososphaeria > Nitrososphaerales > Nitrosopumilaceae > Nitrosopumilus. The sequence goes on from JANQNM010000035.1 coordinate 14,416, forward strand.
TCATGGCAGTATTATTTGGTCAAACCATTCCTGGTATAGTCTTAGATTTCTTCAAAGTGGCAGGAGAGTATGTTGTATTAGGAGCAGTTTTTGTGTTTGCTCTTGCTTGGTTACTCAAAGCAAAACCCCACAATCGTCCAAAAAAATACTCTGTAGTTGTATTTGACATATATGGAAAACAAGGTCAAATTGATGGAATTAGAACAGAGTTCAAAACACACGATGTTGCTTGGAGTTTTATGAAACAGTACAAAAAGGCATATCCACTTTACAACTTTGCACTAGTTTCTGATCTTCCAAAATCAGACAAACCAACAATTTTCAGATACATCTAGAATTTAATGCCTCACGAAGACTTTTTCGAAGCTAGACTAATCGAATTTACATGTTGGAGAAACGGAAAAGAAATCACTCTAAAAAAATACAAAAAATTTGAAGAATTGCCAGATCAATTAATGGCAGAAATAATAGATGGGAAATCAATTATTTTGTTTAAAGGTAAAAGATGGGAAATTGTTGAAATTAACAAAGATCTTCGAGCTCATGGAAAAGGATTACACATCAAAGTTAGATTAGAAAAACATAACCAATCGAAGATCAAGACAAATTAAAATTCAAACTTTTATTCAAGATTACGTAGAGGATTAGAATGGAGTTTTCTATCTTAGCTGATTCATTTAACAAAATGGAATCAACAAGAAAAAGATTAGAGCTTACACAGTATCTTGTTGAATTATTTGAAAAGACTCCTCACGAAGTAATTTCAAAAATTGTATATCTTTTGCAAGGAAAATTAAGACCAGATTTTGAAGGAATAGAGTTAGGAGTTGCAGAAAAACTTGCAATTAGAGCTATTTCAAAATCATCAGGCATACCAATCAAGAAAATTGAAGATGAATATAGAAAAGGCGGTGATTTAGGTCATGCAGCATCAGTTATTTTGGAACAAAAAACGCAAACAACATTTCTTGTAGAAGATATTACTGTAGAAAGAGTCTATGAAACGCTTTTCAAAATTGCAAATCTTGAAGGGTCACGTTCACAAGACATGAAAATGAAATACATTTCGAGTTTGCTAAATGATGCAAATCCATTAGAGGCGAGTTTTATCTTGAAAATTTTGTTAGGAACATTACGATTAGGAATTGCAGAAAATACAGTAATGGATGCTTTAGCAATTGCATTTTCAGGAAGTAAAGAGAATAGAAAAATTCTAGAACATGCATACAATGTTTCAAGCGATTTGGGAAAAGTTGCTGAAACTATTGCAACTAGCAAACTTGAAGGAGTTGAGAAATTCGAAGTAATTTTGTTTAATCCAATAAGACCAATGCTTGCAGACAGAGTAAAGAGCGAAGATGAGGCAGTAGAGAAAATGGGGAATGAATTTGCTGCAGAATACAAACTTGATGGAGAAAGAGTCCAGTTACATGTAGAAGGAGAGAAAGTAGTTTTATTTTCAAGAAGTTTGGAAAACATCTCTAGTTATTATCCAGATATAATTGAAAAAATTCCTAAAGCAATTCAAGCAGAAAATGCAATTTTAGAAGCCGAAGCAGTTGCCATCAATGAAAATACTGGTGAGTTCTTACCATTTCAAGAATTGATGCACAGAAGAAGAAAATACAAAATAGAAAAAGCAGTAACACAATATCCAATCACAGTTAACTTTTTTGATATCTTGTATTGTAATGGTAAAAGCTGTTTGCAAATGGATTACAAATCAAGAAGAGACAAACTTGAAAAAATTGTAAAAGAAGATGATTATGCAAAACACATTCCAATGGCAATAGTCAAAAATTCTAACGATATTGAGGACTTTTTGGAAAACAGTATCAATTCAGGAAGTGAGGGTTTGATGCTCAAGATGCTAGATAAACCATACCAGGCAGGCTCTAGAGGAAATTATTGGCTAAAACTAAAACGAGAATATAGAAATGAATTGGGAGATAGTTTAGACTTGGTTGTGATTGGGGGATTTTTTGGAAAAGGAAGAAGAACGGGAAATTATGGAACTTTGTTACTTGCAACATATGATGAAGATCAAGATACATTCACAAGCATATGCAAAGTTGGAACAGGTTTTTCAGATGAAGATTTAGATCAATTGTATCAAATTCTAAATCCAAAAGTCACAATCAAAAAAAATCCACGTATTGATAGTGAAATGGAAGCAGATGTTTGGTTTGAGCCAGAATTAGTTATCGAGGCGGTAGCATCAGAAATTACACTTAGTCCAATTCACAAGGCAGCTAGAGATACTATACGAAAAGATGCGGGATTAGCTTTGAGATTTCCGAAATTTACAGGAAAGATTAGAGTAGAAAAAGCAGCTGAAGACGCATCAACAAATGAAGAAGTCATCACATTATTCAAAGGACAAAAGAAAGTAGCACATGATAAGAATTTGATATAATCGTGCTCAAAAAATACTAAAAATCATAGAGGATTTAAATTACCTCGGAAGTTTTGACTTTCTGTTATGTATAGCGGAGAGCTTGAAGTTCAAGCAAAAAGAAAGGCTATAGCAGTTTTACAAGACGAGATTAACAGGATTCTAAATGCCTCAAGAGAGCTTGCAACACTACCTGATCTTATGATGAAAAAAGATAAGACAGGAATCAAAAACGCATTAGAACAAATTTCTTCAATAGAAGAGGAAGTTGAAAATCTAAGAAGAAAGATCACAAGAGAAGTAGCAGATGTTGGAGGATTGATCATGAATAGAGAAAATCTCCTTAACACAGCATATACTATGGATGAAATTGCAGGTTACATTACAGGAATTTCATTCAAATTGTCCAATGTAAAACCAACAACTCTCAAAAGTTCTAAACTAGACAAAGACCTGACAAAATTGATTGAATTAGTTGTCGACCAAGTCTACAAACTAAACGAAATCATCAGAAGTTTGAACACAAATACTGCAAGTGCAATTGAGTTAGCTCAAGAAACACAAACAATCGAGAGAGAAATCGACATTAAATACAGACAAGCCACTTTGAAACTTCTATCAGAAGTTACAAACACAAAAGAATTGATGTTGCTAAAAGATGCTATTGAAGGAATTGAAGAGATGGCAGACAAATGCCAAAGGGTTTCAGATTCTTTCATCTTGTTAGCATTAAGCCTATAAGCAAACTTTTCTACATTTTTACTTATTTTTGTAAATTCGAGTAGAGAATTCATATACACAATGTTTCATAAAAAAAAATATGAAAAGCGAGTTAATAGAAAATAGAATAATTGTTTGGAATATAGAAGATTCACGTAAGCTTTTCAGTCAAGGATATTATGGAAAACCAATTGGTATTCCTAAACCAAAAATAGAAGAGATAGACGTTCCATTAATTTTAGATCTAATTGAAGGATTGTATTTACTAGAAAATAAAAAAATAACTATTTCAAAATCAAAGCACAAAGTCACAGTAGAAGAGATGACAGATATTTGTAAAAAAGAATATCATGATTTTGATAAAAAATATCTTGTTTACAAAAATTTTAGAGATAAAGGATACATAATTAATCCGGGAATAAAATTTGGGTGTGATTTTGCAGTTTATGAAAAAGGTCCAGGAATTGATCATGCACCATATCTAATTCAAGTGTATAACAGAAACGAACCAATTACATCTACAGGAATTGTTCTTGCGGGACGACTTGCAACTACCGTAAGAAAACAATTCATTTTAGCAATTCCAAAAGGAAAAGACAAAGTAGATTTTCTTGCACTAGATTGGTGGAAGGCTTAAACCGATTTAATGTGACCAGCTATTTTATCATAAATTTCAAAGAGTTCTTTGGTAATTCCAAAGGAAAGATGGTTATCCCATTTACTTCTAATTCTTACTGCACCTTCTGTGGGTTCAACATAGATGGTTGCATCTTTTACTGATTGTTTTGCAATCATGTCATTGAGTTCAGAGTCTTCATTTAATTTAGAAGCGAGGCTGCCAGGGCCATTCCATTGTACCTTTTGAACTGTTTTTGAAGCAAAATGTCCTTTTGTTGTTAGTTTTGTTTTTGCAACATAGTTTCCAACATTTGCACCAACATCTTTTCTAACAATAAAGTGTGCTTGATATCTGTCTAGTGCACCCCATGGAAGTGGATTTGGATCTTGCATTTTTACCCCTTTTGAATAATCTGGATTGCATCTATGTTAGAGTTCTTGACATCAAGACATCCTCTATTTGTTATCATTCTAGCTGTATGAGCAAAAATTCTACTATAGTAATCACCTTTTTCTAAATCATCAGTACCAATCTCTTTTGCTTCAGATTCTATACCGATCTCTTTTAACATATCAGAAAACTTCTCCGGCCATGTTTGAAGGACAAATGTATCTGGCTCTGTATCTTGCATTAAAAATCCTGAATCGTACCCACAAATAAACATTCAAGAATCATTTTGACAGAGATCAATCCAAATAAATATCACAAAAGTTTTGAGACTTTATCCATGCTTAAATTCCAAAACAAAATCGCTTTAGTTACAGGAAGTGGCACAGGTATTGGTAAAGCCATTGCAACTAAGTTTATTGAAAATGGAGCTAGTGTGATTATTCTTGGAAGACGTGAAGGGCCATTAAAAGAAGCAGCAACAGAACTTGAAGGAAAAATCCCTCAAGGAACAAATGCGACAGTTCGAATTTTTGCAGGAGTTGATGTTGCTGATGAGACAGCAATGAATAACATGTTTGATGCACTAAAAAATGACAATATTACAGTTGATTACATAATTAACAATGCAGGAGTTTCAGGTCCTGTTACATGTTTTGCAAACTCTCCATTAGATGAATTCAAAAGTACAATTGGAATTCACCTAACAGGAACGTTTTGGGGCTCAGTACAAGCTCTAAAAGTAATGAAAGAAGGTGGAAAAATTATTACAATTTCAACATTCTTTACTGAAGAAAGACCTCTTGAGCAAAGACCTTACAGATTCAGAAGTCCATACACTGCATCACAAGGTGCAAAGAATAGACTAGCTGAATGTATGTCATGGGAATTAACTGAGAAAAAAATAATTTCCATTGCAACAAATCCTGGTCCAGTACATTCTGATAGAATTTACAAGACAGTTTATCCAAAAGCAGCATCTGAATTTATGAGAGTTAGTGGATTTGAAGACTTGACTCCAGTCCAAGTTGAAGAAGCAAAAGACGATTTGTTAGAGTGTATTTTAGCAGACGGAATAGATAAAGAAGGAATTGCAAAGACTGCTGAAAAACTAGCAAATGGAAGAGACGTTGCAAAACTTACTGAAGTATATACTAGATTATTAGAACAAATTCAAAAACTTGCAGGAAAGATTCAAAACAATACATCTCATATGATTGCAGATCAAGAATTTCTAAAACAAGCTCAAGTTGCAGAATCTGTTCTTAATTTGTGTGATGATAAGATTGCTGAAATTCTAAATGGTAAAGTTATTCCTGGTGACAGAGTATTTTATCCAGTTAAACCACATATTGGAACTGCAACACCTGGAGTTCATCAACAAGATTTTACAGGAAAAACAGTAGCCTTTACAGTGGATGCAACTGACAAAGCAGATGCAGAACGTGTAGAGGTATTGGCTTCCCATGTTGAGAAAAACGGAGGAAAAGTAGTATGTTTCATTTCACAATCAACTCCTACTGAACTTCAAGAATACATCAGTGGTAAATTCCACACACATTTTCTAGATCTTAAAAATCCTGAAGATGTACAAAGATGGCTTAATACTGCAAAAACCAAACTCGGCGATATTTTAGCAGTAGTTCACATTACAGGTAAACTTCCTGAAGTTGGAAACTTGACGGAATTGACAAGGGCAGGATGGGAAGAACTAATTGCCAAATTCATCACCACTCCTGCAACAGTAGCACAAAGAGCATTAGAACATTTTGTACCAGGAGGAGACAAAGACCCTAGACTGTACAAAGATGCAACAGGCAGAATTATGATTATTGGTCCAGATTTGCCAATTGGTAGAAAAACAACTGGAATACAAAGAGCTCAAGTTGAAGTATTCCGTGGAGCACTTAGACCATTTACAACTACAGTCAATCAAGAATTAAGCGATGTATTAAAATCAAAAGTGAGAATGTTTACTATTTTCCCAGGAACTGTAACAGGTGCAGAACCAAACAATGAAAAAATTGTTGATGCACTTAATTTCCTTGTATCAGATAGTGCAGTATCATCAGCTGAAGTCACTTTCTGTGTTGACGAATCAAGATAAGAATGAGAAAATTTAAAGAATTTCGCGTAGGAGACGCATTTTATTCTACATGCAGTATCTCTGACAAAGAACTTGAAGAGTATCTTAATTTCTCAAGAGTTAGAAATGCATTCTTGGAAGAAAGAAAGAAAGGAGAATCAATTGTTTCAGGTCGAGCCATATTATCTAGAATGGAAGGAGAATTTACAAGATTAAATCAAATTTATGGAAATCATATTGTGTTTATTGGAACAGATGGTGATCCTGAGTGGGAAAACAGAAACACACGATTTCTAAAACCAGTATCAGCAGATCAAGTCTTGAAATTAAAATTTACAATCTCAGGAAAAGAAGATGTAGATGATGAATTTGGAAAAATTGCAGTAGACTTTGAAGGAACTGATCAAGATGGCGAAATAATTGTTATTTCAAAGAAAAATCTTTACAGAATTAAAAAAGAGCCACCACGTTAGAATTTTCTAAAAACGGTTAAAGAGATTCTTGATGAAAATTAATTTTTTTCAGCTTCAAGTTCAGTAATAATTTCTTTTAAAATTACTATTTGTTGTTTCAATTGTTTATTTAATTCTCTTAATTCATTAGATTTCCGATTTGCCACATCAGTGGACAATTGAGAATTTATTTTAAATTCCAAGGTTTCAAGTAGTTTTTCTTCTTGAATTGCCTTAAGTTGATTTTTAGCAAGTCTTAGTTTATTTTTTTCTCTTTGATGTTGTCTATCACGAGAGCGGATTTTTTGTAAATACCATAATAGTTCTTCATCATCGTCTCTAAGAAAATCTGCTAGTTCTTTTGGAGGAAGATCTTTGATTTCATTCCACATAGGACACTGTTGTGCCATAGAAATAAAGTTAAAAAAAAATATTTAAGAGTTTATGAAATTCTGTCGATCATAAAAATAGAAAATTAAACAAAAACAGATAATGAAAACAGGAGAGCCGACTAGTCTCCCCCGCCCTTAGGTCAGAGGACCTAACGAACACTATGCATCACAAAGTTACTATAAAAGCACAAAATGGAAATTTGAGGCTAAATTCCAGTACTGCCAACGATTGAATCAAAGAATAATTTTCCTGCAGCAATCAAAATTACAACCGATACTAGAATTTGGAGATATCGTTCTTTGATTTCTATTGACAACCTTGCACCAACTAATCCACCAATAAAAGAACCAATAGCTAAGAATCCAGCTTGAAGAAAATCAGGATGTCCAAGAAGACTATGAACTATCACACCAGATGATGAAGCAAACAAGAGAATTAGCTGAGATGTAGGAGCTGCTCTTTTCATTGCCATTCCCATTCCAACTACCATCAAAGGAACAAAGATTATTCCTCCACCAATTCCAAAAAAGGATGAAATTATTCCAGCAAAAAAACTTGCGCCAACTGCAAATAGCATCATTTGTTTTGAAATTGTCTTTTCTCTAGTCTCAATTCTTTTTCTTAAGAAAATGTATGCTGCTGATGCAATTAACACAAATCCAAACAAAACTTTGAAGATGTCAGGTGCAACATCAGTTGAAACAACTGCTCCTAAAACAGTTCCTGGAATAGATAGCAATCCAAGCTTAAGACCTAAAGAATATTCAATTCGTTTTTGTCTAGAATAGGAAATTGTAGATGCTACTGCATTGCTCAATGCTGCAAAAAGACTGTTACTTGCCGCAGTTGTTGGAGGAAATCCCAAAAATGTTAACACAGGAACAACAATTATTCCACCACCAAGTCCAATCATTGAACCTAAAATTCCTGCTGCAAAACCTAAAGGAATTAACCATAATTGATCAATCATTGTAATCGCCAATCAAAGAATTTTGTAGTATATAATTAGACTACTTTAGAATAACTAAGGTTTGCAATACAGAGTTTTCTTTAGGAGTAATTTCCAATTGAATTACAGAGGTTCCTAAGTCATCAACCTGTGATGTAACACCTCGTTCATTAGATTCATAGTAAAAATTGTGCGCATGATCAACCCATATAGGAATGGATTCAATATCATCATCAGATTTTTCTTCCTCCCAGCAATCACAAACTAGAGTCTCAATCATAGCCTCAATTACGGCTAAAACATCTTCTTTATTGGATTCCAAAGTTTTAGTTTCAAGATTTGCTATAGCAAGAATTGGAGAGTTTGTATTCCCACCCATATTGATATTCCCCAAATTCCTTCCCTGAGAATCAAGTATTGCAGTTGTAGTGCAGTACTGGACAGTTTGGGGCAATCCATTTTCAAAGTATGTACAGTATTGAGGAATTGTATGATCAGTGATAGCTGTAGGAGTAGTTACTGTGATGTTTTTTTCTTTCAGAGTTTCTTGGACAGTTTCAATATCATAATATGTAAAACCAGAATCATAAACTGGTTTTGTTTCAGGTTCTGAAGATCCACCATCCATGGACATAGCAGCAGTAGATAGAGCAATAATTACGCCAATAATTATTGGAATCACAATTACTTTATTCAACAATTAGAAATTTTTCCATTCAAAGATAAGGTTTTGCAATTTTAAATGGAAATTATATTCAAAACAGAGTCCTCAGTGATATTATTTTGAACAATAAATCCAGAGGTTACTTCTAGAACATATAGCGCTTCACCTTCTGGAACTACGCTTTGACAAGTTGCAATCTCTAATGCAGATTTGCACGGAGGAACATCTTTTTCTATATGCACCACATTTCCGTCCTTATCAAACCAAATCATGTCTAAAGAAAATTGCATGTTTAACATCCAAAGAGAATACAATCCAGGTTCATCAAATACAAAGATCATCCCTTGATCAAATGGGAGTTGATCTTGGAACATCAACCCACGAACTCTACGTGGTTCAGTATCAGCAATTTGAACTTCAAGAGGAACTTCATCAACCATTATAGTGCCTCGAGGAAATTCAACTGACTCTAATTTACTTTCACTAGGGATTGACATCAGACCAACAACACCAATAATTACTGCAGCAATGGAAATTGGAATTAATGCCTGTGTTCGAGTTGCCATGAAAGAATTTGTCTTCTTCCTTTTAAAAACTAAAGGTGTTACATGACAGAATTTTTAAAATCATGTAGGGAAGACATAGTGTTTTTTGTCTGATGTCCAATATCATGGATTGTAGCACTGTTGTATTTTTTCTCAAGATATCTACCTGCTACAATCATTGGACCTCCTACTGCACAGGTTACTCCAGTTGGTTCAGGAACCCAAAGCATCAAAAATCCAATTTTTTGTAATTTTTTACCTGGAGCAGATGCTTTTTGCAATGCTCCAAGAGACCTTGCTGTATGTTTATCATCCATTTTTGCGATATCAGTATACAAATCAGCCCTGCGATGAGCAGAATCTTTGATTTTTCTTAATTTTTCTAGTCGTTCCTTTAAGGGGTCAACCATTCCAGCCTATAATTTAGAAAAAATTAGTTAAGATTCAATGATCAACAACGATTACTTTGAGGTCAACAAAGAATAACTAAATTTTGGGAAAAAGACACTCAATTATACTAGATTTGATTTAGATACAAAGATTACATGAAATCAAAAAATTCTAAGAGACTAGATTCCATTAAAGCTGCACACCAATCAGAGAGAACTCGTTCTAGCACCAGAATGGAGGATTATTTAGAAATTATTTCAGAACTAGTTGAATTAAAAGGATATGCAACGACATTGGATATTTCAAGATACATGAACGTAAGTGCTCCAAGTGTTACAAAGATGCTGCAGAGATTAGATGAAAATGGATTTTTAGAATATGAAAAATATCATGGAATTAATTTAACAGACAAGGGCGCTCAAGTTGCTGATGGAATTAGACAAAAACATGGAATACTGTTAGAATTTTTTGAAATTTTAGGAATTGGATATGACACTGCAAATCAAGATACCGAAGGAATAGAACACCATCTCAATCCAAAAACTATCAAACAATTAAGAAAATTTATCACTTTTCTAAAATCAAATCCAAAGATTATTGAGAATTTTAAAAATCTTTAAGATATATTTGAATATCATTTTGTGAAGATGCAAGTTTCATCAAATTTCTTGCAACATCAGAACGTTTAGGAATTTTAATTTGGCCTTTCTTACCAATTCGAACAGAAGTTACATACTCGTCATGTACATAAACATCAGCATGCATTGAAGTATATTCTCTGCTTACAGTTAGTAAAAGAGAAGTTTTTGATTCTGAAAAAGTAAATGGTAAATCATTAGTAATTCTAGAAGGATGTTCAGAATCTTTTTGAACTACATCAACATGAATTTTTAGAGCCTTTTCAATGTCGTTGATGTTTGAGCCTCCTTTTCCTATAATTGATGGAATATACTGCTCATTTACGAACACTTTGACTCTATTATCAGATAAAATTTCAACCTCTGCTTGAGGATCATATCTTTTGAAAGTATCTTTCACTTTATCTTCAGCTAGTTTTTCAATTCCTACTTTTTGAACTCGTTTTGCGACAGGAACAATGACATTTTCTTCTCCAAATGTATAGATTTCATGTTCAAGAACATTATCTGCAAAATTACGAATTTCAATTACAGGTCTTGCTAAATCAGATTCAGTCATGCCTGAGGGAACCTTAACTTTTAATTCCAAATCATAAACTTTGTCGATTCTTCCATCCTTTACAAATACAACAGTGTCTAACACATTAGGAATAATTCCTAGTTCGATTTTTCCAATAAAACGTTGAATTGCATCTAATGGAGAATTTGCATGAACAATTCCAACCATACCAACTCCAGTTAAGCGCAAATCAGCAAATGTTCTAAAGTCTTCCCTTCTTCTAACTTCATCAAAGATGGTGTAATCAGGACGTACAAGAAGTAAAATATCAGCAGTATTATCAAAACTTCCATCCAATTTACTATATTGAGTAATTCCAGGATCAACCTGCAAATCCCTTGGAGATTCAAATGTTTTTACAATTTTTCCTTTGTTATGATAAAAATTTGCAAGACCTGATGCAAGAGTACTTTTTCCAGAACCAGGGGCACCAGAAATAACTATTCCTTCTGCTCTATCAGAAAATCGTTTCATCAATTCTTCAGAAATTTCATAATCATCAAGAGATAATTTTACAATTGGATGAACTATTGTTATCTCAAAAGATTCTGAAAATGGAGGATGAGTGATAGCTATTCGATAATCACCGTGTTGGATTACAGACGCACCTGTTTTTGAGATTTCAATAGTATTAGAGTCAGAAACATTTGCCACATCCAATATTTGAGATGTAATTAATTCCAAATAATCTCTAGAAAGTATATCATCACTTAAGGTAGTTAATGAAAAAGTTCCAGGTTTTCCTTTTTTGCCCAAAGGCTTTTGGTTTTCTTTAAGATGTACACTCATTGTTTCTGAATCAAAAAATTTCAAAAATTCTAATTTCTCATCTTTTGGGATGGATTTTAAAAATACTGTGTCTACTCCTTCAGCTTGTGCAACCAAGTGTTGGACATTATCAGAAGTGTAAAGAATAGCATTGTCTTGTTTTGCCATATCTGCAATAAGAGCATCAATTCTGCCGCTAGAAGCAAGTCTGATATCTTCGCTTGAAGGATGAGTACCCTTCAAAACGATCTCTATCCCATAACTTCCAGATAATTCCTTAAGTTTTCTAATTTTTTCGAGCCCTACAAAACCTTGTTCTTTTTTGGATGATGCTTGAGATTGTAATTCATCAAAAACAGCTTGAGGAATAATTATTTCAGAATTTCTAATAGAACCTGATTCAATTTGTTCTATTAATTGACCATTAATTATCACACTAGTATCAGCCACAATTTTTGACAAAGTTTTATTCAACGAAATATGGATTTTATGCCCTAAATTACTTTCCTAAAATTTCAGAAATTGCTTTTAAGACACCATTAAAGTCAAAAGGTTTTGAAATGTACGATGTTGCACCTTCTGAAAGACATTGTTGAATTACTTTTTGATCATCACTTGCAGTGATTAGAATTATTTTTGCATTAGAATCACTTGCAATAACTTCTTTTACGACAGTCAAACCATCTTTTTTTGGCATTGCCAAATCAAGTAGTAAGATTTCTGGATGTTTTTCTTGGTAAAAATCTACAGCTTCAGCTCCATCAACTGCTTCAGCAATCACATCATGTTCTCCAATAGATAAGATGTCTTTTAGAACAAGTCTGATTGCATCTGAATCATCTGCTATCATAATTTTTGCCATTGATAAACTCAGAATTTCGTTATATTAAAAATATTAGTTGAGATCATTTGAGATTTGAGAAATTCGGGATTTTAAGTCGCTCAAGCTTGTTTCAGAATCAACCATAGATTTTTCCATTAGAGTAAATGACTCATCAAGAAGAGCATACAAATCATTAGTTTTGCTACCATTGATGATTTTTTTTAGCATCGAATCAAGTTCTGCAGATAGTCCTCCAAGTTCTTCTTTTCCCATCATTGGAGCCAATCCTTTGATTTTGTGAGTATGTTTTTGAAATTTATCAGCCAATGAAAAAATATCTTCATCATTTTGACATTTTGAAATTATTTGTTGCAATTGAGATATGTCCTCATTGATTTCCTGTGTAGCAATTTTGATAAATTCATCAGACATGATAGATGATTAAACAAAATTCACCTATTATTTTTATACCCTATGCCAAGTCAAATTTGTTGTGAAACTAATTAGCAAGACATACTTGCTTGTAGCAATTCTGATTGGGGCTGCAGCAGTTAATCTATTCTTATTTTATCAAGATACTACTTCTTCTACCACACAATCATACTCTATTATCAGAGTCGGAGACATTAAAGTATCTGTAGAATCAATTTCAGGTCTTGCAGTGGAAGTAGCTAATCAAGAAGAAGAGTTCCAAGAAGAACTTGATGCAGAGTATGTTCGTGTTGAAGAAATGATTAGAGTAATTGAAAATGGTGGAACCATAAAAGGTCAATCACTTGAAAAAATACCACCTACATTAGTTCCAGATTTCAATAACGTGGTATCATCATGGGAATCATTCAAAGAAAAAGCTAAAAAAGTAGAAGTTACATCAGCATTCGATCCTGAATCAACAGCAGCTATGGATTACATTTTACAAAAAAATAATGATCTAGTTTTACTTACAAATCAAATGACAGGAGAGTTTGAAGGGCTAGACAGAGATTATAACAGACATAAACAAATTGCTGAAGAACTTGCAGAATGTGCAGTAGAAATTGGTCAGCAGACATTACTTATCAAAATAGGAGAGAGTGAATCAGCTCAAGGACAATTAAAAGAAAAAGAATTGGAATTTGAGATTGGTTTAAGAAAATTACTTCAAGTCTCAACATCGGATTTGGATGTTGAGAGTGTAGGAATGGAGCATGAGGAGTTAATCCCAATAGCTAGAGAAAATTCTGTATCTTTGCGTCAATTAGATCCGCTATGGGAGTCACTGAAAACTAGAATCACAGTTATCGAAGATAGAGGTCTGGTATCGCCAGAATTTGCTACAGCAAAAGATGATATGAATTCTCAAAAAGAGATTTTGTACTCAGATATTGATGAATTACTTCAAAACTGGAACTTATTTTTGACAAGCCAAGGTTCAGAAGAGCAGACAATTATTCAAATAATTTTGGTAATTGATATTGCAGTATTTTTCATAGTTCTATTTGTTATCAGACAATCTCTAAACCCTCTTGAATCAATTACAAATGCACTCTCAAAGGTGAAAGAAGGGGTATATGGTGAAAAAATCGATTACAAGGGAGAAGACGAAGTAGGGCAACTAGTTGATAGTTTCAACATAATGTCAAATACAATCAAAGAAAAAGAAGAAGAAGCAAAAAAGACAGACATAGCAAAAGATGAATTCCTTGCTATGATTACTCATGAACTAAAGACACCTTTGGTTCCAATTCAAGGATATTCAGATATTTTACTTAGTGAACATTTAGGAAAATTAACAGACAAACAAAAAGAAAGAATTAGCATTATAAAATCAAGTTCAGAAACATTACTATCAATTATTTCAGATTTGCTTGACGCTCAAAAATTAGAATTAGGACAATTAAGAATGAAGAAAGAAGTTTCCAACATTAAAGATACAATCAGCAAAGCAATTGAGACTATAAAACCAGAGACAGAGCAAAACAATATTGTTTTGACTAGTAATGCAACAGATCAACAAATTGAACATGATTCTGAAAGAATAAGTCAAGTTATAACAAATCTTGTAAAAAATAGTGTGACAGCAGTAGAACCTAACACAGGGAGAATTGAGGTGATAATGGAGAATCTTCCAACAGAAGTTAAAATAAGTGTAAAAGATAATGGAATCGGAATTCCTCTTGAAAAACAAAAAGATTTGTTCAAAAAATTCTATCAAGTAGATGCAACATTAACCAGAGAAAGAGGAGGTAGTGGTCTAGGTCTTGCCATCTGTAAAGGTATCATCGATAATCATATGGGAGAAATTTCTGTTCAGAGTGCTCCAAATCAAGGATCAACATTTACTTTTACTATTCCAAAAAATACAACAGAACAAGCAAAATCACCTATCTCTGCAACTTAAAGAAAACAAACTCTGAGAACTAAAAACACTCACTTACTTGAAAAAATGCATTTTTTGAGACACATAGGTATGGAACAACAAAAGAACCACGAATTTTACAAAAATTGTTCAGAGTATTTTGAATTTTTACGCAAAAAAGGCACAACGGACTATGATTTTGAAGACGAATACTACTTTACCATGCCTGCAATATCAAACCACTGAATAACAGAAGATTTACGAATACCTAAGATTCAGAAATATTGGATTTGAGCCTAGAAGAACTAGCTGATAAAGCAATTAGATATGCCTCAGATTCTGGTGCACAGTATTGTGATGCCAGAGCAGAACAACAAGAGAGAAAATCAGCATTAATTGAGAATGGTGAAATTGAGCACGTTAGAACCAATAGCGATAGTGGAATTGGAATCAGATTAATAAAAAATGGAGCATGGGGTTTTTGTTCAATTACAAATCCCAAATCATTTGAACAAATCAAAATAGGAATTGATGATGCTCTAAAAAGTGCATTATACTATTCTGACAATAAAAAAAATGAAATTGAATTATATCCAAATTCATCAAACAAAATTAAAAAAGAATTCCCTGTTTTAAAAAAACCTAGTCTTGATGAATTAATCAAAATAGGGTTTGAATGCAATAAAATTATTTTAGACACACCAAGAATTATCAAATCTGTTGTAAATTCTTGGTATACAAATAATTCAAAATATTTTACAAGTATTGAAGGCTCACAAATAACACAAAATTTCACAGATGTCGTAGTTGAAATGGTTGCTACTGCACATGAATCTGGTTTAACTCAGTCAGTAAACATTACTGAAGGGGGAAGAGGAGGAATAGAGCAAATCACAGATTATGAAAAGATTCAGCATAGTGCAAAAGAAATTTCTCAAAAAGCTTCACAATTAATTGATGCAAAACCGGCAAAAGAAGAAAAAGCCACAGTGATAATGAATCCAGACTTTGTTTCATTGCTTACACATGAAATTTTAGGCCATCCTTCAGAAGCAGACAGAGTAATGGGAAAAGAAATGGCATGGGCAGGAGGTGCATGGTGGAAAGGAAAAATTGGAGAAAAAATCGGTTCAGAAAAATTGAATGTTTTTGATGATCCTACCATCAAAGAAAGTTTAGGTTGGTATTATTTTGATGATGAAGGAGTAGAAACTAAAAGAACCACACTAGTGGAAAATGGAATTTTGAAAAATCACATGCAAAACAGGGAAACTGCAACAGTTTTTGATGTGCCTCCTACAGGCAATATGAGGGCTACAAACTATAGGTTCATGCCTCTTATTCGAATGGCATGCACGTGTATTGAAAATGGAGATAGGAATGTCGATGAGATGATAAAAGAAGTAAAAAACGGATATCTAATTTCAAACATGAAGATTCCGTCAATAGACATGAAGAGGCATAATTGGAGTATTTCATGTCAGTATGCACAGAAAATAGAGAATGGAGAAATAACTGACTTGCTCAGAGATGTAATTGTTATGGGTATAGCACCAGAATTCTTTGAATCAATTGACGCATGTGGAAATGATTTTACTGTAAGGCCAATTACAAATTGTGGAAAAGGAGATCCTATGCAATCAATGATCATGGGAAACGGGGGTCCGAGTGTTAGAGGAGTTGCAACTGTAAAGAGTGTGAATTAGATGAACAGTTTAGAAACCATAAGAAAAAAAGTAATCGAGTGCACAAAATGTGAACTATGTAAAACAAGAACAAATTCAGTTCCAGGAAAAGGAAATTTTCAATCAGACGTAATTTTTGTAGGTGAGGCGCCAGGAAGAAATGAGGACAAATATGGTGAACCATTTGTAGGAGCTGCAGGAAAGAGACTTTCAGCTGCACTTGAGGATGCAGGAATGTCTAGAGATCAAGTGTACATTACAAATGTAGTAAAATGCAGACCACCAAACAACAGAGTACCAAATTCTGATGAGAGAAACACATGTCAAGAGTACCTTAAAGAAGAAATTTCTATTATCAAACCAAAAATAATTTGTATTTTAGGAAATACAGCATTTAATTCAATTTTAGGTGGCTCTGAAATTACAAAATTCAGAGGAAAGGTAGTTAGAAAAGATAACCAAATGTATTTTTTGACAGTTCACCCAGCTGCAACTATTTACAATCAAGAATTAATTAATGTACTAAAAGGAGATATCAAGAAACTTTTTGATTTGATCACAGAATTAAAAAATGACAAAGAGATTTCAGCAGATATTGAATACTCTTCCTAGAGAATTTTACATTCAAGACACAGTCACGGTAGCAAAAAAGCTGCTTGGAAAAAGAATCATCAGAAAAATAGGCAGGCAGGAAATTTCTGGAATAATATCTGAAACAGAGGCATACAGGCACAAAGATGATCCTGCAAGTCATGCATTTAGAAAAATTACGGATAGAAACAAGGCAATGTTTGGGGAGGTTGGAAGAGCATATGTCTATTTCACATATGGAATGTATTACTGCTTTAATGTAGTTGCACGACATCCAAAAATTGATGCAGGTGCAGTTCTAATTCGAGGTATCAGACCTGAAAAAGGAATTGAAAAGATGCAAGAAAATAGAAAAATTTCTGACTTGAAAAATCTAACAAATGGACCTGCAAAACTTACACAGGCATTAGAAATTACCAAAGAGCATTACGGAATAGATTTAACAAAAAATTCCAAATTATTTATCACAGAAGGAATCAAGCCAAAAAAAATTACTGCATCTCCAAGAATAGGAATCAAAGAAGCAACAGAAAAGATGTGGAATTTTAAAATTAAAATTTAATCTTTGTTGTTTTCATCCAGAGTCCAGGGTGCAAAACGACCAAGTATTCTTTGCCAATCTAATCTTAAAAGTAAAATTACAACTGCTGTCATCATTGCACCAAACACAATTATTCCAATGTAAACTGGTGTTGCATCATCAATATTTTCTAGCAGTGGTTCAACTAAAGACAATCCAAGATAGTGTGAAACAAACACAATCGTATAACTAAGAACAATTTTTCCAGTAAGTGTAGCTATAAAGAATCTTTTAGGATTGTATTTTGCAAGACCAAGTGGCACATAAACTAAATCATCAGGAATTGGCGTTGCAGCTGCAAAAAATGCAGCACCTGCACCATATCTTTTTACTAATCTTTCAAAAGGACGCATTCTTTTTCGAGTTTTTTCATTAATTATTTTTCTTCCACCATAACTCACATAGAAAATAATTTGTTTTGCAATAGTTGCAGTTATTGCAGATAAGAGAGCCAATATATGAAGATCAAATTGATCACCTACTGCCATTGTTGCAAGCAACAAGAATCCGGGTAAAGGAACAAAGGGCACTAGAGAGCCTATGAAATTTACCAATCCTAGACTTAGATAACCCACTTCAGGTGCAAATGGAAACAGGTCAACAAAATCCACAATCCATACTATTTGTAGGCACTATTTAATGAAAACTTCAGGATTAAAACCAAAATACCAAGAAATTACACATAATCGATTAATAGACTACAAAATTGTGCGTTCAGGCAGACAATTCTTGAATTAGTTTTTGTTGCAGAGGAATAATTTGAGATATGACATCTGTAATATTGCAATCAGAGTCAATACTCACTAAAAGAAGATCATCATTAGTCAATGGAAAAGTTACTCTAAACAAGTCATCATACAATGCTAGAGCATAACGAGGATAGCCTAGTTTGTGCTTCAATAATTTTCTTGAACCCCATCGAATAACAGAGCCTCGAATGCTAGTAACAGATTCTAACTCAGTTAGTAAAGGAGCAGTTCCTTCTCTCATACAACTAGTCAATTCAGAGTGATGATAAATTCCAGCAAAACGAATTTTTGAATCTGATTTTAAAATTTCCTGACACGCGTCTTTAAGCATTAGATAATTAAGACATTATAGTATTAAAGAGATATCACACATTATGAAGCGATGCATGACCAAATTGGAACAAATTCTATAATTTAAGAGTCATTTGGATCTAAACCAGAAAGAATGTTTTCTCTTACATTTTTCAAATGATTTTTTTGTTTTTCATTTAATTCAGCTTTTTGAAGCAACATATCTACATGAACTATAAGTGACATCAGGGGAGTTTCTAATTCAGTTTCAGATAATTTTAGAGCATTTGAAAGTTGAGATGAACGTTCTTTTTCTATTTCTTCTAGTAGAATTTTTTCTTGTAATCTTTCATTGTTTTTAAAAGAATCATCTTCAATATATTGATGAACATTTTTTGCAAGTAATTCATTCATTTCTTCAGCTAACATTGCCAATTGTGATTTTTCTCTTTTCTGAAAGTCTTGATGTTTTTTACGAAGTTCTTTGAAGTTTACTATCGTGTTTTCATTAATCATTTGCTTGAATTGGTTTGAACGAAGTTTGTTTAGCTTTTTTTGATTTTCAATCATATGTGCCTGAAATCTCTTGCTTAATTCTTCCAGAGATTCGTAATCGCTATTCATTTTTTGTCCTCCAAAACTTCTAATGTTTTAAAAATTGCAGTAATCAAAACATCAATATTTTTTTTAACAGATTCAAGTTTTTGACGTTGCATGGAGTTTATCTTGCCAAATTTTTCATCTAATGTCATGTCTACATATGACTTGATTATTACCAAAGGAGTTCTAAATTCGTGACTCATTGAATTGAGAATCTCTTTATTTTCATAATCTTTTTCTTCTAATGATTGATTGATTTCTTCTAAAATGATTTTTTCTTGTTCTAGTTCTTTTATAGTATGAGATTTGGATTTTGTAATACTCATTCTTGTACAATCTCCGCTTTAGATGTAATTTGTAATGGGAGTTCAAAATAAAATGTAGTTCCTTCACTATTACTTTCAAACCAAATTTTACCACCCAGTCCTTCAACAATTCCTTTGCAGATAACTAATCCCAATCCAGTTCCGCCATGTTTTCGTGTTTGTGCAGTATCAACTTGATAGAATTTTTTGAAAATGTTAGGTTGTTTTTCTTTTGGAATTCCAATTCCATTGTCTTTAACAAAAAATCTAAAGTTGTTTTCTTGCGGAATAATTCCGATCTCAATTATTCCGTTATTTTCAGGAATGAAATCTACTGCATTTCTAATCAAATTGTAAAAAATCTGTTGCAGTCTCTGTTCATCTGTGTTTACTGAAACATCATCTACAGAATTTGCAAAAAATTGGACATTTTTTTCTTTCAATAAAGGTTGAACGTTTTTCTTCAAATTTTCCAAAAATCGGGATAAGTTGAAATCTTTTTTGCTGAAAGACAGTTGCCCCATGTCTAATTTCTGAGAATCAAGAATATCGCCTATCAGACGTTCCAAATTAGAGGCGTTTGAATCAATTGTGTCAATACATTCAAGTTGTTCAGAATTTAGTTCACCTAAACCACTATCTTTTAGCATTTCACAGTAGCCTCGAATTGGTGTAAGAGGAGTTTTTAGTTCGTGTGTGACCATGGATGCAAACTCATTTTTCAATTGATCAATTCTTCGTACTTCTTTTAATGCATCCATTAATTTTGATTCATACAGTTTTTGTCTGGTAATATCAGTTCTAACTGCAATATACTGAAACGGTTTTCCGTCTTTTCCTAAAAATGGAACAATTGTTGTTTTTACCCAAAACTCGTCACCGTTTTTTGCTCTGTTTTTGATATCACCATTCCAAATCTTTCCGGATGAAACTGTTTTCCACATTGTAGCATAGAATTGTGGCGGATGAAATCCAGATTTTAAAATTCTGTGATTTTGACCAATTAGTTCTTTATCAGAGTATTTTGTAATTTGTCTAAATTTGTCATTAACATAAAGAATTGTTCCATCAGCATCTGTGATTGAGACGTTTGCTGATTCGTCAAGGGATTTTTTAAAGTTGGCACTTTCTTCAAGTTTTACTTCTAGTTCTTTTTGGTAAAAGTTTTTGATTTTATCATTAGTTTGGAAGAATTCTTGAAAAGTTTGAAAAGATTTTGTCAGGTCTGCAACCTCGTCATTTCCTTTGATTTTGATTTCTGTATCATATTTTCCAGAATTAAATTCTTTGAAGGCATCTTGTAGTTTCAAGAGAGGTTTCTGGATCCCTTTAGAGACTAGCCTCGAAATTAAAACAATTGATCCAGTAGTAAATAGAAAAATCAATACAAATGTTAGAATTGTTGTATTAGTAGTGCTAAAAACTTCACTTTGATCAATTTTTGCAACCATTCCCCAACCCATATGTGTTGGACCCCAACATGCAAGAATTGGCTCGCTTCTATAATCAACAGTTGAACCACAATTACTGATTCCTTGTACAGATTCTCTTATTGGAAGAGCTCGTGATTCATCGAATTGTATAATTCTAGATAATGCTGCTTCAGGATCATATTTGAGAGGGTGAATAAATTCAGCTCCATTTTCTAGTTTTTGACCAACTAGAACTTCTCCAGTATCTCCAATAGAAGAATGATCTACAATTAGTGAATAAACATATGACAGATTTACTTCAAAAATCATCAAAAACGTAACACCGTCAACAGTTTTGGGTAAAACTAAGAACAACGCATAATTTCCTTTTTCATCTTGGTACACATCAGTATAATGGAATTTTGAAAGATCAGATGAAAAATAGGAGTTTACAGCAAAATCTACATCATCAAAATTATCACGATGGACTTCAGATTCTTCTATTTCAACGAGAACATTCCCAGAAGAATCTGTGATAAGAATTTCATTGATTGCAGGCTCAGATTGTAGGAAAAAAACAAGATTTTGCTCAACATTATTTCCTAAAGAACCCATGGAAATTTTATCACTAGTTGACAAAAACCATTCATCTGAAAAAATTGAATCTATATCAGACTCTAAATTAGAAAAAAGAAATGTTAATCTGTCATTTTTTAAATCAAAGGCAGTTTGTAATTTCAAAAATTCAGTGTCACGTAAATCGTTTTGATATTGTTCAATAAACAAAAACATGAAAATAGTCAATGGGATTAAAGATAATCCTAACATTGGAATAATAATTTTTGATTGAATCCTTAAAGAAAAAATATTTTTCATATTTCACACACTACTTGACTTGATTCTCCTCCATCATACAGTAGTTGTATAGCATCAACATTACATTCTGAAATGTAAGGAAAGTTTGTTTCAATATTTGGGTACATAAGATCTTCTGGTGCAGTAGAGTGTGCTAAACCTAAAGCATGACCAAATTCATGTCTAACAATTGTCTCAAATTCACTATTTGAAATAGAATCAACATCAAAGATGGTAATTCTTGACTTTAGAATTTGATTTTGAGATTCATCAGCAATACTGTTTGTCCATCCACTAAATCCATCAGCATTTCTTTCATTTTTTAATTCTATAGTAATGTCTCCTTCTCCACCATTAGTGAGAACAAAATTGAACTGATTAGGAATGTACAAAGAAGTATCTTCTGAGGATGCAGCATTCAAAGCACCACTCCATCCAACATACATTGGAGAGACAGTACCTTTGGGTCCTTTGTGAAGTAATGAATTATCAATTTCAATTATTTCATTTGATAAGATGACTTTTTTGATAATTTCGACTTTTTCAGAGTCTATTGATTCTTGATTTAAAATATTAACATGGAGCAGGTCACCCTCAACTAGCCTCCAAGAAAGGTAGGTATCAATTGTATCCCCACGTAGATTTTGAATAAGATAGCCTGATTTCATAGAGTCTGGATTTGAAACCATATAATTTTCGCCCGTTACTGAGGTCATATAGAACGAGTATGGAGCAAGTACTCCAACAAGAAGAATTCCTGCAATTGCAGCAGAGACATATTTCTTTTTGAGATTTTTGTTTTCTTTTGATTGATTATCAGAAAGTTCAGAAAGTAAAATTTTTTCTTGATTTGATTCTTTTGAAGATGAAATTTGATCATCTAATTGATTTTGCAAATTCTTGTTTGTCTTTTCTAGATTATGGATTTTATTTTCCATTTCATTTGTAGACTCAGTTAATAGAATTTTTTCTTGTTCTAATTCATTTATCAAATGTTTTTTTGTTTGAATGTTTTCTTGAAGTTGTTGTTTTACACTAGAAAGTTTTGAAATCTTATTTTCTAATTCAAAATTAATTTCGTCTAGAGTTATTTTTTCTTGTTCGATTTCTTTTGATTCTTTTGATTGGTTTTGAATTTTTTTAACAAGTTGGGTATTTGATTTTTCTAATTCTTTTATTTCAGAATAAAGTTGTTCTTCAGTTTTTTTTAGATTGATTTCTTTTTCCTCAAAATAACGTAATTGTTCATCTATCTCTGCTTGTTTTTCTTCAGAATAGGATTTCATTAGATATCATCTAAAATTCCAATACCTCAGTTTGATAGAATTCCTAGTAATTCACTTAACTGAACTGGTTTTTTTAGGAATGAAACAACTCCTTCTTTTCTTGTAAGCGATTCTATTTCCTCATTTGGGATTGATGATGCAGTTAAAACAACAATTTTGTTTTGTTTTAGCAAGTCTTCTTTTTCTAGAGATTCAATAACATTCATGCCACCAAAATCTGGCATTGACATGTCCAAAATTACATAATCAAAAGACTGATTTTTGATAAGATTTAGACCATTAACTCCATTATTAGATACAGTGCAATCATAGCCTTTTAGTTTAAGATATCTTTCAAACATTCCAGTAATATCGACATTATCATCGATTACCAACACCCTCATACCATTCATTACAACGTCATACTTTGTAATAAATAACCAGTGTGTAACAAAGATTACTTACACACTATAATATTTTATGAGCATACACGAATATTATGGATTTGGGCATAGAGAAGTGTATGTATTGCAATCATGCAAAAAGTTTGCATATTAATGGTTCATGTACCTTTATTCTAAAAGTAGAAAATGATTATTCAAAGCAATTATGCACATGCAATCAGTGTAAAGTCATCTAAATTTCAGGTAAAACGGGGATTGAGAATTTTACATAATCAGAATTAGATTTTATTGTTCTAATTGGTATTTTTGAAGTGTTCATTAAATCTGAAATTGCAGCACTAAAGAAATTTCCCCATTTAGAATTAATTTGGTGTAAAAGTGTACAGTGCAAAAAATCATCTTCATTATTGACTATGAAATTTTGTCCTTGTGACAAAGACATTCTTTCTAATTCTACAATAATACTATCTAAAGAAATTTCATTATGTGAAAAAAGAATTTGATTTTGAATATCATTTGACAAAATTTTTGCCAAACTTTTTATCGTATCTTCATTTGATTTTGACAAAAGTGTTCGAACAAATTTTGGACTACACCATAAATAATTTGATGATTGATAAAAATCATAATTAGAATTATGCATCGAAAGAATATTTCCAACAAAATTATTCAAATTGGTACCATTGTGTTTTGCTTTTTTATTTAAGTCATCTAAAAGTTTTTTTTCAATTCTAAATCCTTTAACTATTTTAGCCAGATATATCAGTCCCTGATAAATTCATTCTGAGTTGTAATACGTTGTAATAATATTTAACATTCAAAAGTATTACAATGTAATACATAATTTGGAAAAATCAAACTAATGCTTGTACCAGTTGAGGAAAACCAACTTTCTTGGATAACAGTGCAGATGCGCCCTTGCTCATGATCAAATTTTCATCTTCTTTTGAGAAGGGTACAGCAGAATAAACAACGATCTTTTCAGGTTTTTCTGGAACAGCATCTTTTATTTCATTTAGGACATCAATGCCAGAAGCTTTAGGCATGGACATGTCCAAGATTACACGATCATAATGATTGCTCTTTATTTCATCTATTCCACGTTTTCCATCATAAACACTTGTTGGATAATATCCTTGAAGTTTTAGATATTGTTCTAACACATTACATGTTTCATGATCATCGTCTATTATGAGGATCTTCATATCATACATTACTCCTCAGTGAAAAATAAAAAGTTGTCCCTTTACCTTCCTCACTCATGACTCTAATATTACCATCCATCCCTTTTACAAGTTTCTGACATATTGCAAGCCCAAGACCCAATCCACCATGAGTTCTGGTATGAGTAGAGTCTAATTGGTAGAATTTATCAAAAATTCTTTCTTGTTTTTCTTTAGAAATTCCAATTCCATTGTCTTTTACAAAAAATTCAACCATGCCATCTTTGGTATTGGCACCAACTTCTATCATACCATTTTCAGGAGGAACAAATTCTGTTGCATTATTTATTAAGTTAGTAAGAACTTCATGCAATGCATTCTCATCACAGAAAACTTTTGGGATGTCTTTAATTGAATTTACAAACTGGATATTTTTTTGTTTCATCAGGGAATTATATGATTGGAAAATATCATTGATTAAATTAGTTGCATTAACATCACTCATCGAGAATTGATATTTGTTCAAGTCAAGTTTTTGTGCTAAGAGAATCTTGTCAATCAGAACATCTAGTCTTTTTGAATTGGAAACTATAGATTCAACAAATTTTCTTTGATCATCAGTTAATTGATCTGCAAAATTTTTATCAAGAAGTATTTCACAATTCCCTTTAATTGGAATTAATGGTGTTCTTAATTCATGTGAGACAATTGAGAGGAATTCATCTTTTTGTTTGTTAAGATGTTTCACCTGTTGCATTTCTTGCTCAACATTTTTCCTTTCTTCTTGTGCTTCAAGTGTTTTATAAAAATCAGAAATGTCTTGAATCAAAGTATTGCTTCCGATAAGTTTTCCATTTGTATCATATAGATTGTTTACACTAATTAGGCCTGGAAATTTTTCACCATCTTTTGTTTTAAACCAAATTTCAGTATCAAAGACATTTCCACTATTTTTCCAATCTTCAAATACAGACTTCATATATTCAGTATGTTCTGGGCTCACATGTTCAAAAATGGATGTGCCAACAATCTCATTTTTGGGAATACCAAATCTTTTTGCATATGACTCATTGCAGTCAAGAATAATTCCTTCAGTGTTAACAGTTCTGTGTAAGGCAGGGGATTTTTCATATAAATTTCGATATTTTGATTCGGCTTGTGCCTGTAATGATCGTGATTCCTTTAGAGATGAAACCATAGAACTAAAGGAATCGGACAAATCATGGATTTCGCCTTTTCCTTTTGTGTCTATTACTACATCCAAGTTGCCCTCAGTGACTTTGTGTGTTACGTCTTTGAGTTTCTTTATTGGAGTTACCAGATTAGATGTAAAGTATAATGAAATAGAAACAATCAATGAAAATAAGACTCCAATTGAAGAGTACAGAAATATTTGAAGTTGAATAATGTCTATGAAGGCTTCATTTTTATTTATTTCAACAACATAAAGCATATCTGTTCCTTCAATTGGGAAAATAGAACCGATTACTTCATCACCATTGTAATTTGAATAACCAATCAAATTTACATTAGTTCCTTTATCATTGTAATTCTGAATAATATCAATTATTTCTCCAGATAATGGATTGCTTGCAAGCAACTTTAATTCAGGTTTTTGCAATTCAGTTTCTAAAAATTTTGGCGTAGCAACAAAATAATTTTCATCATTTACAACATACGAATCAACTGATCTATAATCTAATTCTGCGAAAGAAAAAGAAGATGGAGAAGAAAGATCTACTCGGGCTGTAAGGACACCAATAATTCCCACATCACCAATAATAGGTGAGGAAATCAACATGGTGGGCAAATTATTTTCATAGACTCCAAATTTATTTTTGAGACTTTTGTTTGCAAGAAATACATCACTAATTCCAATTTTTCCACTTAATGCATTTTGAAAGTGTGATTCATTTTTTTGTGAAACATTTGGAAGAGAGATATCAGATGTAAAAAATACATTTCCATCAGTATCACAAATTAAAATTTCTAGAAAATTAGGATTTTTTTCTAATTCACTTCCAATCTTTGTTTCTAAATTGAAATTAGCAAAAAAATGTTCTGGTGAATTTTCATCTGAGTTTATCATATGATTAGTCTCAGAAATTAGCTGTTTATCAGATGAAATACCTTCAAGCTGACGTACATGTTCAAAAATCCATTCTGAATAACCATTTGCTGCATTGGTAGTCGATAAAACCAGTTCATTTTCTAATTTTGAAGTATTTGAGTTAAGATTGTCAAAAATCAATATTCCTCCAAGAACAGATGTAGGAACGATTCCAAGGCATAATGCTAATGCTAAGATCTTAAAATGGTAACTAGAAAAATTCAGAATCATAAAACATCAAACTCCAGGATTAGACCAGGATTCTCCCCAATCATTGTAGAGAATGTCGATGAATGAATCCCAATCTTCTGGGGATTTGTATTTAGGATATGTAATAGGAATTATTGGTTCTTCAGTGCTTGATACAATCAAAAATTGTCCATTTGGAAGAATTTCTCCAACTCTTACAGTCTTCAAAAGATGTTGATTTTGAGGATCTACGCCAATTGAACCGCCAGGACCTGAAAATGTAGAGCCTTTTAGATTTTGACGAACTTTATCAAGTTCAGTTGTTCCTGATTTATCAACAGCTTTTGCATAAAGAAACACACCATTGTAGGCTGCTTCCATTGGATCAGAGGTAGTTCTGTGTTGTCCGAATTTTTGTTTAAAAGAATCTACAAAATCTAAGTTATTTTTTGATTGAATGCTTTGAAAATAATTCCACACAGCATAATCTCCAATCATATTTTCATTCCCAAAAGACAAAATTTCGTTTTCACTTACGCTCAGGGAGATAGTTGGGACATCATCAGGAAAGATTCCACTTTCTCTTAGATTCTTAAAGAATGCAAGATTACTATCTCCGTTAATGGAATTGATAATCACATCAGGTTGTTTATCTTTAATGTCTTGGATAATTTCATCAAAATTTGTATCTCCAAGCAATCTATAATTTTCCCCAACAACAGTTCCACCTAATTCATGTATTCGATACTTTATGATTTCATTTACACTTCTAGGAAATACATAGTCTGAACCAACAAGATAGAAATTTGTTCCAATATTTTCAAAAGCCCAATTTATAGCAGGAATCGCTTGTTGGTTGGGTGCAGCACCAGTATAAACAATATTTTTTGATTGCTCTAAGCCCTCATACTGAACTGGATAAAATAATAGATGATCATATGTTTCAAAAATAGGTTTCATAGTTTTACGACTAGCAGAAGTCCATCCACCAAAAACGACATCAACTTCTTCTTCCTCAATTAGTCTTTGTGCTTCTGATGCAAATGTTGGCCAATCAGATTTTCCATCAGCAATCACATATTCAACTTGTCTGTTCAAGATTCCACCTCTTTGATTAAGTTGGTCAATTGCCAGAATTGTAGAATCAACAACGGGAGATTCACTTGATGCCATTGTTCCAGTTAAGGAGTGAAGAATACCAATTTTTACAGGATTTTTATCATCAATCTCTAGTGGAATAGTAACATACTCATCACTAGGTTGTCCATATCGAGTAACAGAAACTTCCAGTTCATACGAATACATCAAAGCAAATAGAACAATTATTCCAGCAGATAGAAGAGGTAGAAAAATTCTTTTTTCCACAATGCCGTAATGGTTCTAAAATAATTAAGGATAAACTGCAACAATAATGATTAAAATATCATCTTTTTACAACCCAATCAGATGACAAAAAAAGACTTTCAGAAAATTTGTGATGCAATAGCATCAATTAGTCCATACATTAGATTTGTAGGCGTAATAGGCGAGAGTGGAGAGCTCTTAGCACATAGAAGAAGGCAGGATCTTATTCCTCTTTTAAATGCAAAAAATACCCAGTATCAGTTTTCACATATTGCAATAAAGACAGATCTTGAAGGATTTTTTGATAAAAATCTAGGAGAAATAGAATTTGTATGGGAAGAAAGAAAGAAGGTTCAGACAATTTCATTTGCAATCAAAAAATCAAGAGTATGGATATCAATTGATAAAAAAGTTATCAGATCTGAGATGTTAAGAATAATTGATGCATGTTTGCCAATTGTAAAAAAATTCTCGAAATAGTTTGAAGTGTCCTTACTGTGAAATTGATTTGGATTCATTGAGCATGACTGATGGTCTAAAACACATCTTAGAACACAAAAAAGAGAATCAGGATTAACTTTTTTCTAGTAGAATATATGAAAAACAATATGCAAGAAGAAGATGAAATTCAAAAGCTAATTGATGAAATAAGTTTTAGAAAATCAAACTCAAAAGACTATAACAAAATGAATGTTGAACAAATTAGCAAAGAGCTTCAAGACATTATGAAATTTGAACAAGAGTCATTTAAGAAAATTGAAGAATTTGAAAAGCAACAACAAAACGCAGATTTAGTAGCTTATGCAAAAATGATTTGCAGAAATACAACACAAAGAGAGATTAAACAGATTCAAGGAATTTATTTAGAAAAAATCGACAAACAATATCTTAATTCAAAATAATCATTCATCTTCATATAACCAACACTGCACATAACCTGATTCAGTTTTAATTTTAGGAGGGAGTTGTTTACATTTTTCAATTGCTAATGGACATCTATCAATAAATCGACATTGAGTAGGTGCATCAAGTAAGCTTGGTGGAATTCCTTTGATGTATTTTGGAGTTTGTCCATTCAATGTGGGAATTGATTCTAAAAGTCCTTTAGTGTAAGGATGTTTTGGGTTTTTGTAGATTTCTTGGGATGAACCAAATTCAACGATTTGTCCACCATACATAATTCCAATTTTATCTGCAATCTCTGATAATACTGCCAAATCGTGCGTAATTAGCATAAATGACATACCATCTTTTTTGAGTTTTTTTAGCAAATTGATAATTTGAGCTTGAATCAATACATCAAGAGCTGTTGTAGGTTCATCAGCAATAACAAATTTGGGTTTTAGCAGTAATGCCATTGCAATGATTACACGTTGTTTCATTCCGCCACTAAGTTCATGAGGATATTTTTTCAAAACATTAGAGTCAAGACTAACAGAATTGATTGCATCTAAAATTACTTGATTAGAATCGCCTGAAAATTTGTGTTGCTTTAATATTTCTAGAAATTGCTCTTCAATAGTAAAAACAGGATCCAATGAATTCATTGCACCTTGAAAAATCATTGAAATTTTTTTCCAACGATATTTTTCATCAAATTCAGATTCAGGCATATCTAAAAGAGATTTTTCTTCAAACAAAATTTCTCCAGTTGTCTTTCCACCGGATAGCATTCGAATGATAGATAATCCAAGTGTACTTTTTCCACAAGCGCTCTCACCTGCTATACCAATTGATTCACCATCATTTAGAACAAAGTCTGCATCTTCTACTGCATATACTGGACCTTTTGATGTAGAATATCTTGCAGATAAACCGTTTACAGTTAGAAATGCCATGTATTCTTAGATCCCAACTAGAATTTTTGTTTTGCACTAAGGGATATAAACAACTTTATCAGAATGATAAAAGTCGATTCAAATG
>JANQNM010000042.1 GCA_028279625.1 Candidatus Nitrosopumilus sp.
AAACTCATTTCAGATCTTATTCTCTAATTTACATAAAAAACCTTCTTACGTTTTTTTAATCAAATTTTAGATCTAAAAAATTTAGCTTGCGATCTTTCCTAGAAGGCTATTTTGTGTAGCGTTTACTATCTCCACATTATGTAGTTGACCGATATCAACTTGTTCTGGGACAAAGATAGGTTTGTAAGCAAAGTTTCTGCCCTTTATGCCCTCATCAGTGCTTTCATCAAAGAGAACTTTTCCTTTCCAGCCGATCCATTTTTTGTTGTTCTCTAATGATATTTTGTTGATCTGTTCAAAAATCTCCTTGCTTCTTCTTTTAACTTCAGCAACATCAATTTGCTTCCACTCTGCAGCCTCTGTTCCAGGTCTGGCACTGTATCTTGAAAGATTCACAACGTCTGGCCTAGTTTCATCAAGCAACTCTACTGTTTTTTGAAAATCTTCTTCAGTTTCTGAAGGAAATCCAACTATGATGTCAGTTGAAATTGTAAAGTTTGAAAATCTGTCTCTTGCTTTTTTCACAATTTCTCTAAACGTTCCTGCAGTGTGGCCTCTTTTCATGTCGTGAAGAACTTTGTCACTTCCACTCTGAACAGGTATGTGCAAAAATTTGTAGACTTTGTCATTATCATAAGAATTAATCAATTCTTCTTTGATTCTTGGCATATACATTGGATTCATCATTCCAACTCTAATCATAAAATCATCAGGAATTTCTGCAACTGCATTAACTAATGATGGAAGATCTGTTCCTATATCAAACCCATAACATCCATTATCTGTTGATGTTAACCAAATCTCTTTACAACCTTCTTTGATTTCAGTTTGAACTTGTCTTACAATATCTCCTAATCTATAACTGGTAAGATCTCCTTTTGATAATTTTGTCTGACAAAAAGTACATTCGCTCATACACCCACTTGCAATCTCTACAATACCTACTGCTGGATTGAGTCTAATTTTTGGAAGTCCTACTTTAGATAGATCAGAATCTTCCAATGCAATCTGTTTTGTTCCCTTTAATGTAGAATCAATTACTTGGAGTGTTTTTCCTAAAGAATTTGGTCCTAGCATACTTGCATTTTCTGTAAATTTTTCAACTGCCTCTTTTTCTGCTTTTGGAAGACATCCTGCAACTACTAGTGGCTTTGTTTTTAGTGACTTTATTCTATGAATCATCTTGTTTGCAGTTGCGTCTTTTACAGAACATGTAACTACAATATTTAGATCAGATTCCGAAGAATCTTCAACAAGAGTATGTCCACCATTTACAATTAATCCTGAAATCATCTCCGAATCTGCAAAACTTGCAGAACATCCGTAAGATTCTACGAAAATCTTTGCCATATTCTATCCAAACAAAGAATCGATTTCTTTGTTACTCATTAATTTCTTTGAAACAACTAATTCTCTAATTGTTTTTCCAGTCTTCAATGATTCTTTGAAAAGTTCTGCAGACTTTAGATATCCTATTTTTGGAGTTAGCAAAGTAACAATTACTGGGCTGTTTTCAATATCTGCTCGTAATTTGTCTTTGTTTGCAGTAAGTCCATCAATAAGATTTGCAGAAAATATTGGCAAGAAATTTTTGAGCATGTCAGTTGATTCTAACATGCACTTTAGCATTCCAGGTAGCATGACATTAAGTTCAAACTGACCACTTTGTGCAGCGTAAGATACTGCTGTATCGTTTCCAATTATGTTAAAGCATACCATGTTCATGCATTCAGCTAAAGATGGATTTACTTTTCCAGGCATGATGGATGAACCTGCATGCACTGCAGGAATTCCGAGTTCTGCTAAACCTGCAATAGGACCTGAAGCCATTAATCTAATGTCGTTTGCAAGTTTTCCAATTTCTAATGCAAGATTTCTTAATGCACTAGAAGTATTTGCAACTGCAAATTTGCTTTGTAAACCATGTTGCATATCTTTTTCAGGCTTTAAAGGAAGTTTGGAGATTTTTGCTAGTTCTGAAATTGCAATCTTTCTATAGCCTTTTGGAGTGTTTGCTCCAGAACCAACTGCAGTTCCACCAAGTGCAACATTTTGTAATTCTTTTTGTGAGGCAACAATTTCATTTCTTGCTTTGGTAATTGAAGTGACATAAGCTGCAAACTCACTGCCTAATGTTACTGGTAATGCATCCATAAGATGTGTTCTTCCGATTTTCTTAAATGATGAAAATTGTTTTGCCTTTTTTGTTAGTGCTTTAATTAAAATATCAACTGCAGGAATTGTTTCCTTAAGATTCATCAAAATTGCAACATGCATAGCTGTTGGATATGTATCGTTACTTGATTGTGACATGTTGACATGATCATTTGGATGTAGGAACTCATACTGTCCTTTCTTTTTGTGCAAGACTTCAAGTGCTACGTTTGAGATAACTTCATTGGAATTCATGTTAAATGCAGTACCTGCACCAGAGTTTATCATATCTACAACAAACTGATCAACATATTTTCCAGACAAAATTTTATCACATGCTGATACTATTGCCTTTCCACGTTTAGTGTCAATAGCTTTTGTCTTCATGTTTGCAACAGCAGCTGAACGTTTTATCATGACAAAAGACTTGATTAAATTTTCATGAGCTTTGTTTCCAGTGACATGGTATTGTTTGATAGCTCTACCAGTAAATGCCCCATAATATGCGTCTGAAGGGATTTTGACTTTTCCAAGAGAATCTTGATCTAATCTAAATTTCATGCTGACTTTATCAAATAATTACCCATTATTCATTCTTTTTCAGATTTTTTCAAAAAATTTCAATTCCAGTAATGGGAATTATTATATAGGATTCCAAAGCCATCGTGCATAATGAATAAGCGTGTTAGTATGCTCTTTACAATTGCAGCAGTAGCTGTAATGGGCGCAACCTTATTCGGAAGCACATACACACAAACCCAAATTTCTGGTCAATCCCTTGACATGTCCGAAATGGACATCGATGTCATGGAACAAATCAGACATATGGGCGGTTTACAGCTTGTAATGCCTGAGGCATTCGCAGATGTAGATTGTGGAAGCTTAGAAAACTCTGGACGTACTGTCGTAGAGTTTAATTTGACTGGTGAAAGTGTCACTCTTCCAATCATGGGAGGAAAGACCTACAACGCCATGACCTTTAGTGAACAAGTCCCAGGACCAACACTAAGAGTTACTCAAGGTGACGTAGTCAAAATGACACTTACAATCCCAGACGATGAAGTTACTGGACACGGTAACGATATGCATGCATCTCAAATGTCTGCAAGTTACTTCGAGTCAGTAAATCCAGGTGAATCCACAACTTACTGTTACATTGCTGAAGCAGCTGGTACTTTCAAATACCATTGTTCTGGTGTTAAACTCATTGGTATGGACCAACACGTCCTTTCCGGCATGTACGGAATTGCAATTGTTGATCCTGCAAATGGTTACAAGAAACTAATGGTAGAGAAAACTAGCGGCAGCGGTGAACTTGACAGAAAGTTCTATGATGCAGATGCTTTAGAATTCCAACTCCAGTACAATCAATTGTACTTGACTGAAGATGGCAACTACGATGCAGGTGCAATGTTCAAACATCAAAACACTGCAACAGTTGTTAACGGAATGCAATTCGGTTATGTACCAAACATGGCTCACAACTTACTCGTCAAAGGCGATGTAAACAAGAACATCTTTGTTGCACAACCATGGAACGGAATTGAGCACAAGCAATACCAATCACAACTCTTGTTTGTTGAAAATGATCAACACGTGAGACTCTTTGTACACAACCAAGGTAACGAACCAGTCTTCTTCCACATTGTAGGAGAAATCTTGGACAGAGTTACACAAGGTAACAGAGTACAATCCGCAGCAACTGAAACATGGTTACTCGGTGGCTCACAAGGAATGATTGTTGACTTGGTATTTGATGAACCA
>JANQNM010000079.1 GCA_028279625.1 Candidatus Nitrosopumilus sp.
CAAAAATAGAAAATTTTCTTGCAAGTATAAATAGCGATTAGTGATTCTCAGAAATTAGGGATATGGCAATCAACCCTTTCACTCAGTTGGTATTTGATCTGTTTATTTTATCAGCTGTAATTATCACTGCATATACTTGCAACTTTTACTATCTTGCATTTTTGTCAAGAAAAAGAAAAGATGTTTTGAAAACTGCTGATTTGGGAACCCCATCAATTACGATTCAACTGCCGATATACAATGAAAAGTATGTCGCAAAAAGACTAGTTGATTCTGTATGTAATCTGGATTATCCTAAAGACAAAATGAGAATTATGGTATTAGATGACTCTGATGATGACACTGTTGAACTTTTAGCAAATACTGTTGATGAATACCAGAAGAAGGGATTCAAAATTGAACATGTAAGACGTGGAACCAGAAAGGGGTACAAGGCTGGTGCATTAAAATATGCAATGCAGTCAACTGACACAGAACTTGTAGCAATCTTTGATGCTGATTTTATTCCTCCGACTTGGTTCCTAAGACGTGCTATTCCTCACTTTGCAAAATCAAACATCGGCCTAGTTCAATGTAGATGGGGACATGTAAATGAAAATTATTCTGCAATTACTCAAGCACAAGCATTAAGTCTTGACTTTCATTTTCTAATTGAACAAAAAGCAAAGAGTAATTCCCATCTTTTCATGAATTTTAATGGTACGGCTGGAATTTGGAAACGTGATTGTATCGAAGATGCTGGTGGATGGCATACTGCTACTCTAGTTGAAGACCTTGATCTTAGTTACAGAGCACAGATGAAAGGATGGAAATGTGTTTTCTTACCTGACATTGTAGTTGATGCAGAGCTACCTGTACAGATGAATGCTGCAAAAAGACAACAATTCCGTTGGGCTAAAGGCTCTATACAATGTGCAGTAAAACTTCTAACTGATATTGTTATCAAACGCAAAATTGCAATCGAGGCAAAGATTCAGGCTTTCATTCAACTTACTCGTCATATTGTTTATCCATTAATGTTGATTCAATTTTTGGCATTACCAATTCTGTTAGCAGGACAAGTTAATCTATATGTGGTTAGTTTTCTTCCTGCAATAACAATTGCAACTTATCTTGCAATGGGACCTGGTGCGTACATTATGATTATACAAAGTATGTATCACAAGTCGTGGAAGTCAAAAGCAAAGATACTGCCTGCATTACTAGTTTACAATGCTGGAATGTCTGTGAATAATACTGTAGCAGTATTTGATGCAGTACTTGGAAAAAAGAATGAATTCCTCCGAACTCCAAAGTATGGTGTTCTAAAGAAAAAAGATGACTGGAAGGACAATGCATACAATTTACCATTCTCCCAAGTGACACTTCTTGAAATTTTCTTTGGTGTTTATGGTATGCTGGGAATCTTTGTTTCAATATTTTCCAATAATCCTATCTTTGTACCAATAATTGCACTGCAAACAGTTGGATTCTTCTATATTGCTTACCTGAGTCTGTCCCATACTCGATTTAAAAGAAATAAATCAAGTGTTAAACATGTAATGACCAAGAAAGAAAAGATGGCAAATAGAGTTTACAAGCTTTCCATGGTTGGTATTGTTGGAATAATTATTTTTGGAGGATTTATGGCAATTTACGGATATAGTGTTGATATCTATCCACTTGATAGAATCAGAGGCAATCTTGATGGAATTATTGGTTCATCTGATCCTGCTGCAATTCGTGCTCATCTAGTAGCAATTCAGGTTGACATGGATGGAATTATGGCAAATGATCTAATTCCTGAGAAGACTAATGCTGATGGTGAACTAATCTCTAAAAACCCTGTTTGGTTATTCTCTACAGAATCTACAAACTTTGTTAGAATTCAAGAAAATCTAGACACAATGCTTGCAAGTGTTGATAAAATTTCTACGGTTCCAAAAGACAGCTCTGCATATCATACTGGAATGATGGATGTTAGTGATAGAGCTCTTCTTATCAAAACCAACATTATGGATGCAACCCCATACATGTATGTCAGCGTTGCAAATCTAATGTTTACAACAGTTTGGATTGCTGCATTATTGGGAATTTTTGCTGCTTTGAAAAGAAAGAAAGAACAATTCAAAGAAGCAGACGACGTTGGCGTCTAAGAAATGTTTAATTCCTTTCTAATTTCATCTACAGCTCTTATTCCGTAGATGTCACGAATTTGTTGAATTCTGACTGCCTCTTTGAACATATCTTTGCCAATGGCATTTGTTAAAATTGAATAAACATCACTGAATCTAACTTCCCATTTGTCTGCGCAATCTAAAATCTTACTTACTGCCCATTGTCTAACTTCATGAGGTAGTGGAATCTTCTCTCCAGATTCAATTGAGATCTTATCAAACAAATTCACAATATCTGCAGTTTGTGATGCCATATTCTCAAGTGTTTTTGCATCCCCATATTTTGATTCAGCATTCATTCTGATGTTTGATTGATATTCAGAAAGCTTTAGCAATGCCATCATCTCCTTAGATGAATCACTTGATACTTTGTTTGTTACATTTTTGACTGATTGCATCTCTGAAAATAACTTTTCAGATTTTTTATGAAACTCTGCTGTAGATGCATCTTGCCTTTTTAGAATGTCTGAAACAGAAGCAATTTTCTGCTCAATGTTATTTGTTTTATCAAAAACGTTTTGTTTGAAATTTGATACTTCTTCTTGAACTGATTTTAGTCCCTCACCTACAAATGCTGTTGAATCTGCCCTCTGTGAAAGTGAGCCTATCTCTGTTTCAATTTTATCAATTTTTCCTGCAAGATCCTTTATTGATTCTAGGCTCAAATTATCTGCTGAATTGGCTTTGGAGGCTATTGTCTCAAATTGTTGTTTAAGACCGTCAATTACTCCTCCCAACGAATCGATTTTAGATGCTTTTGATGAAATAGCATCAATTGTTACTTTGATTGCATCTAATTCTGAATTTAGAGTTGAGGTTGATGAAACTCCTTCTGTAATTTTTCCAAGTTCTTGTTTAAGACTCTCAATTACTTGCGTTCCAGCTTCTAATTGAGAAGTTTTTCCAGATACTTGATCAATGCTATTTTTGAGTTTGTCCATTTCAGAACTAATCTCCAAAAATGAATCTGTTTTTCCTGAAACTTTTCTCAGATCATCTCTAACCTCATCAATTCTTTGTGCAATTTTGATAATCATTTGAGAGTTATTTCTTATCGAATTCACACTGTCTTCAACTTGTTGAGACAATTCTTGTGATTTTGATGATTTCTGTAACTCTGAAATTCTACCAATCTCTTCTTGTAATTTTGCAGTCTGATCATTAATCTTACTAACTAAATTTGATTGGGTTCTAACTTGATTCAAACCAGCATACAGTTTTTGTGTGTCATCCTCAATGATATTGATTTGTTTTGATTGTTTTTGTATATGCTCTAATGTAGAAGCTAAAGTATCTATCATACCTTTCATAGAAACAAGAACTTTTTGGTTTTCCCCAAAAATTTTTGACATTACTTTAATCTCTTTTTGTAATGCTTTATTGGAATCAGAAACAGATGCTACTTTTTTCAATAAAACTGATGGACTAGGTTCTTTTTTTGTAACTTTTTTTATTACTTTTTTTGATGGTTTAACAGTTTTTTTCTTTGCAGTTTTAGTAGCCATATGGTTTGAGTTAAAAATATGATGATAAAAAAGTTAGGTCTAAAATAAAAAATGTAAAGAGTTACTTGTTTACAACTTTTGGGTCATGAAGTAACTCATGAAAGGTTTTTTCAACCAATCCGTTGGCTGTTTCAAGAAAACCTCTTGAACAGAATTCACATTGAATCATATAGTACGGTATAGTACCGTACTATTAATAATCAGGTAATTACAACGTTACCAAATTTGCAGTCAGATACCCCAGGTCATATCTCTACATTATGTTCAGTTGACCTAATCATCACTCTGCATTTTTGATAATTCAATGATAGGCATAAAGAGGTTAAAGATTTTCAAAAAACGAGCCTATGTTCAATCTTTTCTTTTACGTATGACCACAGTTCTAGATTTTTAATCAGAAATCGTTTTTAAACAAATTTGTTAAATGATAACATGCAAAACCTTCCACTTCAATTAGATTCAGGTGGAATTCAAAGCTCACTTAACAATACTGTTAGCAGTTTAATTGAACAGATTACTCCTGAACTGCCTCACACTAGTTTTGTTACAGATTTAGCTTTCATTATGATAATTGGCGCAGTTGTTACTCTTGCATTTTTTAAAATCAAACAACCCTTGATCATTGGATATCTTTTTGCAGGAATGCTGATTGGCCCCCTTTCACCATTTTGGTCTTGGGTGCTACCTGAAGGTGGGCCTTCTGCTGATGTGCTAGAAGGAGTTGGAATATTATCTGATATTTCAGCGTTGAATCTTTTTGCTGAAATAGGAGTTATCTTACTTCTTTTTGTTATTGGTATCGAATTCCCATATGCAAAAATTAGAAGTATTGGGCGAGTTGCTGTAGGTGTTGGTACCATTGGACTGTTCTCTACTTTAGGAGTTATCTTCTATACTGCTACGGCTTTAGGATTGGAATTTATGGATGCTTTGTTTATTGCTGCTGCATTATCTATTTCCAGTACTGCAATAATTGTCAAGATTTTAGAAGATATGGGAAGAATCAAAAAAGAATCATCAATCCTTGTTTTAGGTATCTTAATTGTTGAGGACGTTATAGCAGTAATTTTGATTTCATCATTACAGTCTGTTGCACTGGTAGGTACTGTTTCAATTGAATCAATTATTGTTGTTGTCTTAGTTGCTACTGGATTAATTGTAGGAACTTTCACAGTTGGAACTCGTGTAATTCCTCCTCTAATTGATAGAGTTGCTGCTGCTGAACATCGTGAAATTTTATTATTGAGTGTTTTAGGCGTCTGCTTTGGATATGCATTATTTGCAAATATTGTAGGATTATCCGTGGCTATTGGAGCATTTTTAGCAGGTGTTTTAGTTGCTGAATCAAAATCTGCTGAAGTTGCAAAACTTTTGTCTAGTCCAATTAAGGACATGTTTGTAGCCATATTCTTTATTTCTGTTGGAGCATTGATGGATGTATCTCAACTTGAAAACTACATGTTTATTGCAATTGCCTTAATCGCCGTAGCTACAGGTATGAAATTTGGTGGAAATATGATTGGAAATATTCTGTTTAGACAAAGACGTGGAAAAGCCTTACGCTCTGCATTTACGTTAGCTGCTCCACGAGGAGAATTCTCTATTGTTATTGTAAAAGCTGGTGTAGATATTGGTGCAGTTTCAGCATTCTTGTTCCCATTGATAGGTATAATCTCAATTATTACTGCATTTATTTCTCCATTTTTAGTTAAAGCTAGTGACAAAATTATTCCTGCATTAGAAGAGAAAGACGATGTCTGATGAATTAAAAAAACTATTGGAACAAGTTCATGATGGTATTACTACCTTTGATTTTGATGGAAAAAATACACCCTGTATTGTAATTGAAGCTTCAAAATATGATGAGATATTATCAAAAGTTGCAGGCCAATCGTTTTCAGTTAATACTGATTTGAATATTTTACAAGATGGACTTGGAAATGTTTTTGTTGAACTTCTTTTAACTTTTTCAAAAGGAAATATTGTTGAAAAATTTCTTGTTAATGCAAAAACTGATCTTACATTCTTTCAAGCACTTGCCGAAACTTCTATGCTAGCATTATCTTCTCCAAAATCTCATTATGGGAAAGATAATGTGTTTATGATTCAGTTGCCAAGACCAGAAAAAGCACAAGATGCACTAGAAATTATCAAAAATGCACTAATTCCAAAAAATCAAAAGTGATGGTGCAGTCACCGGGATTCGAACCCGGGTCACGAACTTGGCAAGCTCGAATATTAACCAAACTGTACTATGACTGCAACGATCCTAGAGGCTGAATTTGGATATTAAACTGTTTTTAACTATTTCAAACAATCAGAAATATGGAAAAAATTCTCTTTGAAAAAATTGAACAAAAAATTCAAGAAACCATTTCAAATAAAGATGAACTTAAAGAATTAATTCAATCTCTATCTACCCTTGATAATTCTAAATCCTTTGGCATGGGAATTATTGTAGGCCGAATTTACAATTCATTTTACTATCAATCTAAAAGACTTCTTCAAAGAGAACCTACTAAAGATGAATTTGAAGAATTTCTTGAATATTTGAAAACTAAGAAAGATGATTTAGAAAATCTATGGTGATGGTTTATTCCAATCTAAAACTTTGATGGTTGGAGTTCCAGGAATTTTTACACATGCTCCTTTGAGTGCTTTTTTTGCTGCAGCTAAATGCTCTTCTCCATTTACATACAATTCCATGATACATTGTCCCTTAACGACTCTTGCACCTAAACTAACTGCTTTTCCCCATGATCTTCTCATTCCTTCTGAAATTCTATCTGCACCTGCAGTTGCAATCTGTTTATTTTCTCTTAACATGTTGTGTGGATAAATTCTTAATCTTGAATAATAACCAGATTCACCTGTTGTTTTCTCTAAAGTCTTGTTTGCTGCCAATCTGGTTGACTCAATTGCCATGTGTCTAAGCTGAATTTTTTCATTTAAACATAATTGTACACAATACTGATAAGTTGCTCTTTTTCCACCTTGGAATTTTGCAATTTTGATATTTGGCTTACCTTTGATGTACTCTTTTCTGGTAAACACTTGACCATTTCCTTGTCTATAATTTGCACCATGCATGATATCCTCAAACCAAAATCCCCATATTTTAACGGTTAGAAGGAATTTGTTCGTATATTCCAATGCTTATATGGAAATTCGTTGATTTTCACTTCATCATGGAAGATACTCCTATTGTTAAAGGTCAAATGGTTTCAGATCAAGCCTGTATTCTTGATAAGGATATGATTCATGAACTTGAACAAAAAGGATTTGGAGAATTAGAAAATGAGAAACTATTCTTAAAACAATTTGAAACTCTTTACTTGTTATACACCAATAAACTGGTCCTCAAAAAAGGCAAAAAACAAATTGATTTTGATTCTTTTATGAGCCTTTGTCAAAAATCAGACTATGAAATTCTTACCAAGTTTTTGATTTACAGGGACTTACGAAATAGAGGTTATGTTGTAAAAGATGGATTTGGATTTGGTTCTGACTTTAGAGTTTATGAGAGGGGGCAATTTGGTGAAAAAGGTGCTAAATTCCTAATTTTTGGTCTAAATGAAGGACAACAAGAAAAGATGGGTACTCTCCAAAAAAAGATTGAAGAAATTACCCAAATGGGAAAAGAGCCAATCATTGCAGTTATTGAAAGACGTGGAGAAGTAATCTACTATAAAATCAATAGAATGAATTTCTATGAAAATAAAGCTAGACTAGAAGAATCTTTTCAACTTTAATCTTGCATGACCCATTCTGATGAATACTTTAGGAGATTGTTTTCTTCTGCATACATGAAATCATAAACTTCAAGATATTTTGTCTTGTTTTCCCAAAGTTCCTCGAAATCTTTCATCTTTCTTTCAACTCTTGATTTATCATTCCATGAAGTAAAAACATCAACTGATTCAAAATCCCTTGTTTGAGTGGAAAATGATTCTCTTGATGTTCCTGTAAAAGCAACTGCTTGATCTTGCTCATCACGAAATATTCCAATTCTTTCTGAAAAAGAATTTGCAATTTGTTCAGAGTTTGGTATTGCAATTTTCAATTCCATCTGACCTTTGTCTACAATGTCTTGGAGTTTCTGAATTTTTGTATCTTTGATGAATCTCCCTTCAAACGATTTTGTATATTTTTCAGAGAATAGTTTTGTAAAAAGTGTCAAATCAGAGGTTCTAAATCTATGACCTGTAATCATTCTCAGTTTTGCCTTTCCACCTGCAAAATTATCAAATGCCATTGAAATTGTAGCCAATGTTTGAATTGACAAAAAATCAACACATCTGTCATATTCTATACAATTACTAAGACAAGGAAAGAAAAATTCTGCTACAATATCATTTCTATCTGAACGATACTCTTCTTTAAGTTCAAGATCTCTTAAGCCCAACAATATCTAATTCTGAATTTATTATTTAAAGAAACAATTCAAAATGCTCCCATCGGGATTTGTCAAATCGGTTAAACACTCCCTAGTTTTGTTTATAAAGAAATCATTTGATTCTAAAATTTCAAAATGTTTTCAAGTTTGAATTATAGACATTATTTTCTAACGTATTAGCCAAACCAATACCCGACAAACAGAGATTGGTCTGTGAACCCCATACTCTGGAATAATATTGAATCCAATTGAAAATAATCCTGGACGTTCTTTAGAAGAAATTTTTAAAACTCCTTAAAGTTTTCATTTGATATTTCTCATATCATCAATCCAAATCTTATCAACTGTTCTCTGGAAAATCCATTCTTGAACTTTAAAGTCTGTGACTTTTTTTCCTCTCCATTTTACAGTCATTGGAGCTCCGCCTGTTTTGATAATTTCAGCTGATACTTTGTTGACTGTTTCATCTAAAACATCTGTATTGCGAATAAACAAATTCACTTCACATTCATGATCAAAACCTGGCCAATGGGCAAACAAAGTAAGACACATCTCAGTATCTCTATGACCATGTTCTCCAAATGCATCTTTTTCTCCTTTTATTACTTTGAAATATCGTATTGGTTCGAATTTGGAATCTGTGTGACCTGGAATAAAGACATCATCTCCAAAATACTTCTCTTCTAATTGCCAATCTTTTAGATAATCTTGCAAGCGAGGGTCTATTTTTGCCTCAAAGTCCTTAAAACTTAGAAATGTAGACTTTGGAAATGCATCTTTGTTAAGATGTGTTTCATTTTCTGTGGTCATTTTTTATTTGCTACCTGTGATGGGATTTTGATACATCTCCATTGGATATTGTTATAGCATCGAAGTTTCCATTTG
The DNA here is from genome assembly GCA_028279625.1 of Candidatus Nitrosopumilus sp. GTDB lineage: Archaea > Thermoproteota > Nitrososphaeria > Nitrososphaerales > Nitrosopumilaceae > Nitrosopumilus. The sequence goes on from JANQNM010000079.1 coordinate 8,943, forward strand.
TCTTCTTTTTCATGTTTGAATAAAGACCACTGTTTCCATTTTTTAACAACCTTTGAATCCTCTGAGCATTGTTTTTTAGGTTTGTCAGGCTCTGGTGTCTTTTCGCATTGTTCTTTGATCTCTTCATCAGTGAGCTCTTTTTTGAGTTCAGTATCTTCGTGTTTTGATGCCCAAAATAGTTTTTCAAGACCTTCTCCTTTGTCTTCTCCTAAGGAAAATTCTTTTTCTTGTTTTATGATCTTCCATCCTGTATAGTCTAGTTTATCTTCAGCAGCCCCAGTTGCTTTGGAGAGATTCTTTTTATCATTTTCAAGTAATTTTGCAGTGCTTTCCTGAATCTTTGGTTTGTCATCTGTTTTGATATCACTAGTTGCATCTTTCATAGATACAACTAATTTTTCAGTTAAAGTTACTTTCAATTTTAATAGTTCAACCATTTTTTCAAATGCTTGATCTTTGTTTGTACATGATTCAAAATCTTCATATAATTTACCAAAAAGTTTTCCAGACCAAATTGATACAAATTGCCATTCCATAAATGGTGCTAATAGTCTAGATGCAACTCCTCTGCTTTGCTGAATTTTTTCAGCAGGTTTGTACAGCAAAAATCCAATGTCAATAACTCCTGCAGAACCAAAAAATACTGTTACCAGACCGTCCGTATCCTTTCCTGATATTGCCAAACCCATTGCTAGTGCAATTAATGCAATACCTACACCAAAACCAATCACATACATTATCAGAACAATATGAAATCCCTGACGGGTTCTATCCAATAATTTTTCTGAATAGTCTATTGATAACTCCGAAATTTTTCTAACGTATCTTGATTTTTTTGTTGCCTCTTTTACTTGCTGAATTTCTTCTTCAGTTACATCTTCTCCTTGTTGTGTTTTATCAAATGTTTTATCAATTGATTTTTTAGCATCTTCGCCAACTGATAATTCTTTGATAATTGCTTTTATTTCCTCAAAAGTTTCAGAATCCTTCACATCTTTTTTGAGACCTTTATTGCTTATATCTTATACTCATATGATAGTATAGTCATCGTTTAAGATTTAGTCAATTTTGTAATTGTATACTGAAATTATTTAAAATGACACTCATATCATAATACTTTTCAACTAATTTGTTATGTACTAATCATGTCTGAAATCAACACAGTTTTTTGGAATATTCAAAATCTCTTTGATACCAAAGTATCTGATATTGCAGCTGATCTTGACTTTACTCCTGAAAAAGGATGGGATACAGAAACAATGAATCAGAAAATTGACAATCTATGTGAAATAATCAATCAAATCCATTCCAAAAAACCAATCAGCCTTTTTGGAATGTGTGAGATTGAAAATGACTCTCTAACAAAAAAACTAATTCAAAAGTCTGATTTGGAAAATTTTGAAATAGTTCAAGTTGACAGTCCTGATTTTCGTGGAATTGACACTGCACTAGCATACTCTACTGAAATTTTTGAGTTTGTTGACTCTTCAAATTTTCTAGTACACTCTAGATATCCAACTCGAGATATCTTACATGTGATACTCAAAGTAAAAGAAACTAAGACGCTTCTCCATGTGCTTGTAAACCACTGGCCTGCACGCCTGATTGGTACTCTAAAAAGCGAACCTATGAGGATTAATGCTGGAGACTATTGTGGCAGAATTGTTGACAGGGTTCTAAAATTCTCAAAAAAAGAATTTCTCAAACTTCCAAAAAATACCGAATCCACAAAAAAACTCAACAAGAGATTAAATCAAAATATCATAATTATGGGCGACTTTAATGACGAACCCTTTGACAAAAGCATTGTAGAATATCTGCGAGCAACAAGAAACGAAGACAATATGGATGATGACTATAGCGAAAACAGTTTTCCTGCTGCAAAAAAATATCTCAAAAAACAACCACATCTATTCAACTGTATGTGGAAGTTTCTAGATAATCCTGATACTGGTACTCATAGGTATACAGGAAATTTCTACAAAGGAGACCCACGACCTGTCAACACTTGGAATGTCTATGATCAATTCATCATATCACAGGGGTTGATGTATGGCAAAGAAAAACTGCAACTTGATTTGGATTCAGTTGAGATATTTACTGAAATCATGGCATCAGGAAGAATTGGTTATCCAAAAAAGTTTGACAAAAAGAAAAAGATGGGATACAGCGATCACTTTCCAATAGTTGCAACAATTTCTACACTTTAAAAAAGAATTCAACAGTTGGCGATGGCACAACAATTGGTGATAATCTACAATTGGAAAAAATGTCACAGTTGGTGATGGTGCAGTAATTGGAAACAACGTCACAATCAAGGCAGGTGCAGTAATTGCTCCAGGTGCCGTAGTTCCTGATAGAACCACAATCCCTAAAAATGGAACATTTCCATAACCTGGCTTCTTTTTTTATTTTCTAATCCTGATTTCCTTGACTATCTCAATAAAATGTCGTTTATTGCTTGTTTGATATCATGAACATCAAATGGCTTGTAGATTATGATGTCCACTTTATACGAGTCAAGAAGTGCAGATTCTCCTGCCTTCAAGTCTCCTGTAACTATGATTATTTTTGCATCAGGATCAATGTCTCTTATTCTCTCAATAGCGTAAAATCCATCATATTCAGGCATGAGCAAGTCAACAAAAATCACATCTGGACGATGTTTTTCATATAATTTTTCAGCATCTTGTCCGTTGTATCCCTTTGCAAGGACCTCTATGTTACAAAGCTCCAAAAGATCGCAAAACACATCAACTATTTCCTTGTTATCGTCAATTACAACACAATTTACCATTATAATATTATCATACTTTAATACATTTAAACATGGTTTGAAAACAAAAGTTTTGAAAACTAGAATTTTGTATTTATTATATCTAAATTGTTCCTGAAACGGATTCGAGTCTCTATAGAGATCAATCTAAACATTCTTTTCGTTTTTTGGCAATCTATTATTACAATTTTAATTTAATTTCAAAAATGATTCAAACCTTTACAGATTTGCATTTTTTTTCATTCCAAAAGATTTGGATAAAAATTGGAAAATTTGTTAAATATCAAAATTATCTAATTTTGTCATGCAAAAAAATCTAATTGCAGTAATAGCAATAGTGGCAGTTGGTTCAATATCTGTATATGCTATTTCTCCTTACTTTACAGAATCAACCGTAAATGAAGCATTACCAACTAGTGCAATTATCCAACCAACTGTCTCTTCAAATGACAAAATGATCGAAGACAAAATGATGGAAGAATCTATTCCCATGTATTATGTTGGAGAATTCATTGGCGTTGGTGATGGAATTCATGATGCTCAAGGTGATGCATATACAATTCCGTTAGAAGATGGAAGTAATGTTTTGCGACTAGAGAATTTTGAATCAACTAATGGCCCAGATTTGTATGTCTATTTAGCGACTGATAAAGGGGCATCAGAGTTCATCAATCTAGGCGAACTAAAAGCAAACAAAGGAAACCAAAATTATGACATACCTGATGATACTGATCTTGGAAAATACAACAAAGTTTTGATTTGGTGCCAGGCATTTAGTGTGTTATTTGGAAGTGCCGAAATTTTACCTTCCCAATGATTTGAATGAATCATTTAGAGAGTTTTTTTCTTTTTTGTGCCAATTTTTAGCCCCAAAATGGCCGCTGGGTCTTCAGATTTGGTGCTTGTGTTATTTCGAATAACATACCGATGGTAATGTATCAAAACATGTAAACAATATTCAAGCAAATGAGAATAATTTTTTGAAACTGTCATCACCGCCTACCTTCACGATGACATTTCTTGTCTCATTTGCTAATTTTTTTACATTTATTTTGGAAAATTAAAACGAGGAACTATTGGAAAACAGATGATTACCTTCTCTGTTCATCTTCTTGCACGTTTTCCACTTCTCTATCTATCTGCCTCCTCAAAGTCTTCGCTTTGAATATCGACAGGTCTGATAGTTTCCTCGTTAGAATAACTATGCAGAAATTAAATTTAAGTCAACTGTGGCATATTCCTAAAATTTATTCATATTTTCAATAAAATTTACACAACTGTTAATCAAAGAATTGAACTCCATTTTAGTTCTAAATTAGATTTTCACAACTAAGATTCACTAGGAAAATTCCTTTACATCCCATTTGATGCCTTTAGTCCATCCACTTTCTGCTTCCTTCCAAAATTCCAGAATCTCCGTGAATTCTATCAATGTGTTTTGACAAATCTTCTTTGTTGTCAAAAATAGATTCACAGTATGGACAGGTAGGTTTTCTTTGTGACATGTGCCCTTACTTTTGGTCAAAATAATCATTAAGTCTATTGTCGTTAATTATGTGAATATGGTTTACAAAAAAATTTGATCTTTAAAGATTCTTTGTTTTTTACTATATTTTCTCCTATTTGTTCTATTTGCAATTTCTTTCGTCTGACTTGAAATCTTACTTTTCAATCATTAACTCCAAAACCCTCTCCATTTATCCAATTTTGTTGTTTAATGATGTTAATGATATTAATATCAATATCCTTAAGTTCAAATTTTTTAAGATTTTAGCATGGTTGGGAGATTAAAAAGAAGAGCGCATTCTAAAATCAAGTACAAGTTTGAGGATAATGAATTACGTATGGGAAATTCCTCCGCCCTGCCCAAGCTGTGATGTGATATGAATATTCAAGAATTCCATAATGCAAATTTTGAAGAAAAATGCAATCAAATTCTAGAGTATTCTGAGATACTGTTTGCAGGATTATTAGATGAACTTGGTTATCTTTTGGCGGGAGGATTCAAACCCCATGTAATTCCTCCAATTTCAGTTGAAAAACATCAAATCATTTGCAGTGAGATAGCATCACGTGTTTCAAAAAGAAAAAAATTTGATGCAGATCTTGGACATGTAAAATATTCTGCTTCAAGACGAGAAAATGTTGTAATAATGAGTTTTCCAATATCTGATCATGCGGTAATGGTACTTGCAGAACCGCATATCAACATTGACCGATTTGCGTTTAAAATTCTCTCAATATTGGGACGACAATGGGGTGAGAACGATGATTAGAATTGACGTATACTTGCCACATAATGACGTTATGGCAATAAGTGAAGGTCTTAAAAAAATTAATGTTGGAGGACTGACAGTCATAAAAAAACGTGGTCGTGGAAAAAATCCTCCTCCTGAAATACATGCTGGAAAAGGCTCTATGATTTTCACTCCGCAATTTACTGAAAAATACGTTCTTGAATTATTTGTGGATGAATCAAAAAAAGAAAAGGCAATAGAAATTATTCGCAAATATGCAACTAGAGGCAAACTTATGATTACTTCTAATGTTGAGATGGTAGATATTGCAACAGGCAACATCAATGAAGATGAATGATTTTGAATAAGGAAATAAACATCATGAATTTTTTTATACAAAAATAAGAAATGAATCAAATAGAATTATCCTGTGAAATTTGCAAAAAACAAGTAATGGCTGAAGTGTTAAAAAAGGAAAAACCTTTAGAACATTTGTCGTCTAAAACAGATTCAACTATTATTCAGTATGGTATCGTCCAGGTTCTTCCGCACCGAAGCAAAAAATTTGGAAACCTTTGCAAATTCAGTAACACGCAACTTAGAACAATTATTTCATTGAATAGAAAATAAAAATCTAAAAATACTAATTTTTATGCGTGACAATGTTTATTCTGTCCCTTTAGTGACTAAAACAGGACATTTGACATGTGTAAGTACTCCATTTGCAACACTTCCTAATACTAATTTTTTAAAACCTGTTCTGCCATGTGAGCCAATTACTATCAAGTCAATACCATTGTTTTCAACATAAGACACAATTCCGTCTGAAGGAGAAGGGTTGTGAATAATTTTCGTTGAGAGTCTTACTTTTTTGATATTTGCCATTTCTTCTAGATTTTTTACCATGTCCATTGCAGCAGTTTCTTCCTCATCCTGTATTTCTTGTAATCTTTCTAAGGAGATCCCTGCTGAATCCGATACATTTGATTGTATTACCGTCAAAACTATTAGTTCTGATTCAAATTTTTCTGCTATCTCTAATCCTTTTTCAAAGGCTTTTTGAGAATATTCTGAATCATCATAAGGAACTAAAATTTTTTTCAATATGTTAGAATAGCTGTTTTGGAATTTATACTATTAGCAATTTTTCATGTTTAAGACTATCCTAATTTTATCAAATAAAGTCCGAAAAATCAGGCAAGAGTTGGACAATATTTTCTAATTAATTCTTAGAGTAAATCATCAAGAATTATTTTTCTACATTGTAACATTGATCGCAATACAAGATCATCTTTATTAGTTCTATTATTCTCATACCTCATGAGTTCATGAAAAATGTCTAAACGAGTAAAATGCCCTTATTGCAATATTACTTTGGTAGGTGAAGGATTCCTGCAAAGGCACTTGCGCACTATCCACAATCAGAAAATCATTTCAGAAACTGTGTGATGTGTGTTTTTGAAAAATGATTGATCATCTTGAAAAGGAATCAGGCCCATCGATTATCGTGATTAACGCTTCGTCATCAGGAATTGATGGCAATACTGAAATCATTTTGAAAAAGATTTCAAATGATCTTGGATGCAGACATGTGTCTTTGAAAGATAACACATATGCTCAATTAAGAACAAAAATCAGTAATGCCAAAGGAATAATCATTGGTACTGGCACTTATTGGTCAAACTACTCTCATTATTTGCAAAAATTTCTAGAGGATGCAACTGATGATGAGCTAAGCGAGGTGTTTTTGGGAAAACCAGTTGCCCTAGTTGTAACCAACCAATCCACAGGCGGGATGAATGTAATCTCTAACTTGATGAGCACGCTAAATTTGTTAGGATGTCTGATTCCGCCTCTTTCATGTATTTTGTATTCCCAGTCTGTTCATGGTTCTACTAACAAGGATTTTTGGAGAATTGATGACTATAAGGTCATGTTACACAACTTTTTGCAGTATGTTGATGATGACAAACAGCTAAGGGTATGGGATATTGACGATGAAAATTACAAAACCAAATGGATTACCAGCATAAAATAACAGAATTCTTTTGATTCATGTTGCAGCTTCAGAAAGTTTTTTGATGTGACTGGTGTCGTTTTTTGCTGCCAAGTTTAGTGCTTTTTGCATTTCATTTTTGTACTCTTCGACATTTTCTTCATCCTCCTTGATTACTTCACATTCAACAACAATCGGAAGCTTTTTGAAATTCTTGTATTGCTGATATGTTACTGTGCAAATGTAGTATTCCTTATCTTCTTTGAATTTGTATTTAATCTGAAACGGCATTTTTATGAATACCTTGAGCTCATATTTAATTAATATCTTGAGTTCTTATCTGATTGTTAGAATCTAGAAAATGAACAAGTGTAAATCTGTCAGGATCTGAATAATCCAATTGACTAGTAGTATGCCATCAATCCTTTTTCCTCAAGGGACACATGCAAGGAGTTTACTGCGCGGTAAACATCTTTTTCTGTCTTTGCTCCAGTACAGACAAGCTTTCCTGATGCAAAAACAAGAATGACAACTTTTGGGTCTAGCATTCTGTGAATTAGTCCAGGGAATTGCTCAGGCTCATACATGCTTCTTGGAAGTGTTCTTGCTGCTTTTTCCAAATGAACTTTGCCACCCAAGTTTATGGCAGCAACAATATTTTGAATGGTGACTATTGCATCATTTTTTATCTTAACCTTGCCGTCTCGTAACTGCTCTACTACTGTCTTTACAGCCCTCTTAGCCATGTCTTCTGACTTAGAACCAGTACATACCATCTTCCCGGTTCTAAACAACAGAGTGGCTGTCTTTGGTTTTTTTAATCTAAACACTGCACCTGGAAACTGTTCAGGATTGTACTCTACATCAGGAAATTTTTGTTGAATTTCATCAAGATTCAAATCTTGATTAATTGTAGCTGACGCTACAACATTTTCAATACTGACCATTGGTTTTGTCTGTGGCATGATTGATTGTGTTGTAGGTTATTTTGAATTATTTATTTTTTGGTACAAATCTTATTTCTTAGAACGAGAAACTCATGTTTTTATTAGCATGAATCAATCACTTCAAGTTTTGACTGATCTTTCAGAAAAGAATTTGAAAAACAGTGGAGAAAGATTAAAGGGTTAAACAAAATATCCTAGAAAAATTTCTGAAACCAACACAATGAATAATCATTGAAAAGAGAATGAATTTATTATATCTATTATCTCCTTTAGGATGACTTCATGAAAACTTCCACATTCTAAACTAATAAGAATAAGCCCTTCTTCATTAAATGGAATTGTTATTCTCTTGACTTTTCCATATTCTGCCATTGCGTATTTCGGAACGCCTAATTTCTCAGACAACCTGACTCTACTTTTCCACCTCTGAATCGCATCTTCAATTGACCGCTCGGTTTCAGACTCGTCAAGCAATGCAGTAATTCCTTTTTTGATGTGACGGAATTTTTTTTCTTTGTGATATATCTCAACAAAGCGTACAGTCTCACTAATGTCCAAAATTGCATTGCCTAGAATGGAATAATCAATGTTTGTTTGCAAATAACCCGATGAGGTTATGACGATCATAATATTAAAAGTTCGTCAGTTACAAAAAATACACGGTATGTGCAAAGATCATGTAATTTTTTCCACTGATTCTATGAGTTCATCTGAGCCAAAGTATTTCTTCTCCATACAGTTATTGCACACAAGCCAAACAGGTATGTGAATTCCTCCTTTGGCAGGTTTGTAGGTAACACGAAAATCCTGAATGTGGTTTTCATCACAAACATTCACTAGGTTATTCCTCCCAACGCAGGTCTGTTTTTGTGTCCACGAAGCATATGTGTATTTTTGATACTTAAGAAGATGTCAAAAGTTTCTTTGTTGGGAGTTATTCCAGTTTGTCTTTTTGAAACAATACAAAAAAATCAACAGAACGCATGTAATAAGAAAAAATTTCTGTCAAACATTCTCCTATTTTTGTACGTCTTGATATGAAACTCGAGAATGATAGAAAAACTATGGCGTGACTTTTCAAGACAATTGTGATGCAAGCGTTTGCCATGTTGGTTGTGATTTTTTAAAATGACATAGCGTTAAGTACCAAGACAATTAACTGGTTGTGGTTTTCATTTTATCTCCTATTCTTTTTGAAAGAAGGGGAGTTGAAAACTATTTGAAAGCCGAATTAGCATACAGAAACATTCCCAACATTGGTGGATTTGCATTTGTTTTAAATTATCTTTAATGGAATCTGTCGTTGCCAATGTTTTCATCTAAAGGTGCAGAAAGAAAATGGAGCGAGACAATGCAGGAATTTATGTTTTGTCTCAAAGTTAATACAGAAAAATTCCTAAAGGAGTTCAAAAACTAATTCTCAAGCGTGATCAATATCCAATAAACAGTATTTTGTGTGCTTGACAACCAAGAATAATCTTATTTTTTTCTTTGTGAATTAATCAACACTTAGGATTTTGGTATGGCTTGGATCCTTCTCGACGATAACCTTTACCTTTGTCCTTATCGAATTGATAAAAGTCTCTTTACATGCAACACTGCAAAATTTTTCATCTTCTTCAACCTTCTTTTCACAATTCATGCATTTTGATGCCAATTTAGCCTTCCTTTTCTGGACATTTTTTGAATAATTTATACTGTACAGAGATTCTGAAAAACGGTAATCTGTCTGTGAGCCAAACATGTTTCCCAAAAATGGCTCAAGATTTATAGGAACTGACTCTAGAAAATTTTTGATTTTAGAAAAGGATTGGATGAGAAACTTTCATGAATAAGCAAGATAACTCAGTTTCTCACCCTCTGTGGACGTAAGACTGATTCTGATAGACACATAGAGGTTAAAACAAGACTGGTACATTTGAAGATAGTACTAGTATAAACACAAAACGTGACAATCATGTTTTCTATTTTGATTCAAACCTTCCTCTGTTGAAAACAAACCCGTACCTCTCAATGATAAAAGAAACCATGCTTAACTGTGTCCGTCATTGTTACCAAAAGAGGCACAAGAGGTACTAGATTTTATTAATAATCTGTATGATGGTACGTTGCAGCCTGATTTTTCAGATGTCGAGATCTGTTTGGATATTATAAAATTGGGTTGAAAATCATCCAATAGCATGGCAGACATTTTCACTCCGAAAAAAAGATCTTGGGTGATGTCCAGAATCAGGGGAACCAACACAAAAATTGATTTGCAAATGAATGAAATTCTCAAGGGCTTGGGATTTGCATATAGCATGTATCCTAAGATGAAGGGAAATCCTGACTTTATACTTGAGGAACAGCGGATTGCAATTTTCTGTGACGGTGATTTTTGGCACGGATACAATTATCAAAAAAAGAAAAAACCATCAAAAAAATACTGGAGAGATAAGATAGAGACTAACATGGAAAGAGACACACGAATCACTCGGAAACTGAGAAGAGAAGGCTGGTCCGTTCTAAGATTTTGGGAGCATGACATTGAAAAGAGGACTGGAGTGTGCATTGACAGGATTATTGGAAAGATATTGGAGAAATGAACCCTAGGTTGAACACTGATTGGTTGTGGTTGGGACAATCCTTCTGTAGAAAATATTTGAGAGAATGCAATCTCAATTACAAATAGTATCGAGATTCTGGCTTTCATTTTCTATTAGGGGCAATTCAAAACAAAAGATCAGAAGTACTTATGAATGAAGAAATATAGAATTTTTTAAATGACAAAGATTGATTGCGCACAAAATATCGAACTTGAAAAGGAATTAACAAAATTTCTACATGAACGTAACTATTCAACAAAACAAGAAAACGAATTGCTAATTGTAAATGAAAAACTATCAAAATCAGTACTGGAACTGTTTCTCCAGGAGACACACCGAACAAAGCACAAAATCATGCTTGTTGAGCCTGATTGTTTTTTACTTGCAATTCCGGTTAAAATGGAAGACATCGGGTTAGAAACATGTGAGTTTTGTGGATATACTAGCCACCCTGATCTAGTAAGTGTACATAGAAGATCTCATCAAGCTCTTTAAAAAATCAGGACTCAAGTTTATTGGGATTTGAACTAAAGACAGAATGCTTTATGAGGTTCATCTGCAAAATGGGAATATGTTCATAGAGTGTATCTGTACATGTTCCGACAAATGCAAAGATGGCTGTAAATGTAGTTGCAAAATTGGATGTAAATGCAAGTATGAAAACTAGAAACAAAATCATAATCATTGCAGTTTTATTGTTTGTAATTCTTGATTTGCCTTTCTTTACCTCAATAACTGTAATTCATGATGTAATTCAAGTTTCTCATATCTTGCATTTTTGGAGTATTCCAATTGATACCCAAGTGACTGGAATAAAACCAACATATCATGTAGGTGAGCAAATCAAGTTTACCGTATCTCACTATAACTTTGGCTACTATCAGGAATACCCGCAATATGAAATCTCAAAGGAAAACGACAACATGCCGATAATTAATGGCGGTATGACAAATGATGGTCTTCATTATGGTCCCTTTACTGTTTTGACTATTTGGCCTGGCAACTGGCAAATTCATGAATACCGTGAAGACTACCTTGTAGACGAGAACGGGAACAGAGTTGACACAAAACCAACAGAAGGTTCTTGGAATACTGTCTCAGAGACAAAACCGATTTCACTAGATGAACCTGGCAAGTATGCATTGCATGTTTACACAATGATACGAAATGGTGAAATTTCAATTCCTTTTGAGGTAATAGAAAATGAAAACTAGACTTTTGGTAATTATCGGAATTGCATTGATGGTTGGTGGGTTTTCAGCAGTGATTTATTCGTCATATGTTCTGCTCCCTCCAGTTGAGCCGCCAGTGATGAAGCAAATGGAAGGGTTAGACTATGTTTTGTTAATGTACAAACAGGCATTTTTGCTCAATGGCATAATTGGAATATTTGTAACTGTGGCAGGAGTTGTTTTGTTTTGGAAAGAGAAAACCAGAAAGCAGACATGAGAAAAAGAAAATGAAAACTAGGCTTTATCACCAATACTAGAATTATTTTCCATCCCAAGTACATGTATCATGATTAAATGAGTGAGTGCTGTTTTCGATTTTTTTATCAGGCGCAAACCCTCCAGGAGTACAAAACTCAACGTACGGGTTTAGATCAGAACCTTGGCTTTCTTTGGGAACATTACAACCTGCAGCCTTGGCTCTTCCTATCTGACTATTTTCTGGCGTCCAATAATCATTTGCACCATCTTTTCGTAGAATTTCAGCACAAGACATTTCATTCATCTCTAGTCTTTCAAGTTCTGCATTGGGAAATACTATGTTGAACTTATACACTAATGCAACTGAAAAAATCAAACTTGCTGAAACTAAACATACTATTGGAATAATCCAAAAACGAAGAGCATCCTCTTCCATGATGTGATATAATGGATACTCTATTTATTGGCTTGAATTTTGACTCACTATAAAAAGACGAAACATGCAAATAACCACAATTCTATTATTTTCAAAATTGTATCAATCTGTTTTGTCTAAAATTTGATGTGATCGATTCGAATTCTTTATGAGCTTCCCAAATTCATTTGATACATGAATGTGTATGTAAGAAAGGAAGTTCAGGCATTTGAGTATGTTTCTTTTACTGAATTCAAAAAAGAAAAAGATTTGGAGTTTTGTTGTGAGAAATTTAGAAAATATTGTGCAATAGTCGGTTCTTGGAGTGACAAAATAGGCAAATTCTCATTAGTTGAAGATAACAAATTGATACCAATTGATTATTGTCCTTTTTGTGGGGAGAAAATAGAATACATTACTGTGGAATAAAATGAAAACTAGAATTTTACCTGTATTTGTTATTTCATTTATTTTGTTTGTTCCATTATTTGCCGAAAGTGTAAGAATTCCAGTTTCTAATGACGAATTGTTTGATTATCATGATTTTATTGTTCTTGGCAATATCTATGATGTAAAAATATCTGGCCAATTCATTGAATATCATATTGATATTGAGGAATTAGTAAAGCCCGATTCTTTTGGGAACGATTCTGTTATTGCGTTAGGATGTAACCCAAATAATTCTAGAGTGGGCGGTGGTTGCCCTGTCTATGAAGAAGGTCAAAGAGGCTTGTTCTTAATATCAGAACGTGATGGGGAACTTTACTTAGGCGAGTCTCGTGTTTTAGATGTAAAGTGTACTGCACAAGAGTTTCTCTCATCCTACAGAGGACTAAAACCTAACATGCTTTTGACGCAAGACGGGCAGTCTGATGTATTTTTTACAGGAAAACCCCTTTTCATTAATTACGTTGTAGATAACTTGAATATGACAAAATATGATTATTTTGTAAAACTAGGATCACACAAGAGCGGCATTAGTCCCTTTAGTTTTTCTGAAGTTGTAAATGGAACTATGCCTGAATGTAAAAGATTTGAAACAGTTAACGTCTTTTTTGTACCCACCATAATGGGCACATATGGTTTTAGCTCAGATTATGACACCGGTAGCTTTAGCTTTTACGGAATTGCAATCATTGATCATGGAACAAATCCGCGACAACAAAGTGATGCCGGAATCAAAGCACAAGACATTTGGTGTAAGGAGAATCTGTTTTTGATACTAAAAAATGACAACACCAAAGCTCGCTATGACAACCATCCTGCATGTGTTTCAAAAGACACTATTCCAAAACTAATCGAGCGTGAGTGGGGATATGTTCCTCAAGAAAGCAAATACGATGAATTTCTTGAAGAGAGTATGGAAAATGAAAACTAGAACATTGATAATAATTGCAATAATCATCCCTGTTGCAGGATTTACGATCTACACGTCAGGTGCATTTACTCCATTACACTCAGATCTCTCAGAATGTTACTACACTGATGGCCAAAGCAATACCCCCAACCATGCATAATTGTAGATGGATGGTATGACATGTTGCAAGAATCCTCAATAAAGATGATACATCTTGAATTAGTACAAAATTTTGAGTAGTGTTTTCAATAACGCCTTATCGTTTTCATTTTTTGTACTCAGCGTCATGTTTAATAAAAAAACAACTACTGCCATTACTATGCTCAACAAAAAAATTATTTCAGTAATTGCCATAATCATTATAATTGGAATTAGTTTAGCTGCTGTTGATTTATTTTCTAACACTGAATCTCAATCGCTAGTCGTAGAGGACTCTGATACACTAAAAATAACTGGAAAATACGCCAAAGAAATTTGTAATGTGATAGAAACTCCTTGTCCTGAAAATGTAGAGTTTGATGGTACTGCTGGACCAAATAATTCCGTTGAATACAAGTATGCCAGCAAAAAATCAATTTATTATTTTAAGATATTAGACCAACAACTAGAATTTATGGGGAAAAAATTTGTTGATGGGGAATGGCAAGTTGTTGCTGATGAGTGGACTGTTTTGATAAACGGAGATGACTCATACCCTATAGAAACATTTTCTGAAATTACATTTGAGAATGATTATGATGAATATGGATTAAAAATTAACTTTGTAGAACTAAGAGAAATTTTCCCAAACAATTCGGTGCCTAGATATGACACACAACATACTGCAACTGTTGATAAGAATTCCATGTATACCGTAGTTAGCGAAATTCAAAATCGAGATGATATTGAAAAGGATTTTTTCTATGAAGTGATACTTGTTGCACCCAATGGAGATGTTGAAACATCTAAGGATAAGGAAACTATCTTACCTTATGATACAATGTTAGTTGATTCAGGAGGAAGTAGAATGTATCCTGGAGAATACGCAGTTGAAGTGTATCTTTATGAGCATCGTAGTGTACGTGATCAAGCAATACCTGTCTCCCAAGTTTGGTTTCTAGAAGAAAAAGAAAATGAAAACTAGAGTTCAAACCTATTGGAGTTCAGACATGCAAACTTGTTAGGATTCGAATGTTGAGTCTAAAGGGACGTGTACTTTTCTGGGTTTTAATTTAGACCCATTTTGTGCCTAAAAACCAATACTCGTAAAACGATGATTGGTCTATGAGCCACAACTGAGAAAATTAGTAACTTATTTGAATTTTAAAAATTCTCGGAGAACTTTGGCTGCACCAGAATGATCACATGCCTCTAACCTGTCAATTAGGTAAGAATCATTCAGATTCGAACCAAAGATTAGGAAAAGTCTAGAACATACGATTATCATTAGCACTTGTTTTTGGAATTCGTTGAAAGAGCTACATTAATTGAACATATGAGAGACGGTTATTCCAGGGATCCTTGAAGTCAAAATACCTTACTGTTCCTTCAATATTTACAATGTCCTCTATGTTAGAAGTAAGATTCTTTGCAAGCTTGTGTGATGTTTCAATATCTTCTGTCTCAAAGCGAATAATCGATGACTCGCCACCAAGTTTAAGATAATCAGTGTCATCAAGTTGTAGCCATACATTGTCTGTTAATTTCAATTCAATTGTTCCTGGTGCAGGTTCCATTACTTCGATATTTTCTCCTAGTAAGGATTTGTACCAGATAACGGCCTCCTTAACATCCTTAACTGCAATTCCAATCGTTATGCCTTTAATTTTTTGATTCATAATGAATTCTTCTTATTTAATAATTACAAGTCCCATATTTAAAAAATGGATTTTGTTTGTAGTAATGTTGTTATAAAATTGCTGATATCTTGTTTTATTACAATTTTGTATAGACCAACTGAATCTCCATAGAATTGAATCCTTACAGACCCAGACTATATCTGAACTAAATTTAGTCCCTCATGGGAAATTTTCTCTTTGGTTCCAATCTCTAATGTTTACTAATTCGCCAGAAAATGCTGTCCTAAATTTTACATAATTTTTTGATTTATGTATAAATCACTGTTATTGTTTTATTATATGAAAAATATTTAAAAATGTATTATGCTATGAATATCATATGCACATAATTCTAACAACTCCCCCAGAATATAGAGATCTGACTACACCTGCACAAGTTCTTGGGCCTCCTATTGGCTTATTGTATATGGCATCTTATGCAAGACATTATGGTTATCTGAAAAAAACAAATTCAACTATTGAAATCTATGATGCATTCACAGAACACATCAAACATGAACAATTTGTAAGAGACATCATTGAAAAAAAGCCGGATGTCATTGGAACTACAGTAACTTCACGAATGTTTCTAGTTACTATGTCTTGTTTAGCTAGAATCCATCATGCATTACCTGAAACAAAAATTGTTTTAGGTGGTATACATCCAACATTTACGGCAAAAAAAATAATCGAAACATTTCCATTTGTTGATTGTATAATAAAAGGTGAGGCTGAAAAATCATTTTCTGAATTACTGTTAGCATATTACAACAATGAAGATGTTTCTAAAGTTAAGGGAATAACTGTGTTCAAAAATGGATTGTTCATTGATAACGAACCTGATACCATGAAAAATCTTGATGAGATACCATTTCCTGCACGCGATTTAGTGGATAATGTACGTTATGGATACACCTGGAATGGAGTTGATTTGACTTATGGAAAATTTACGGCAATTGTTACATCACGAGGATGTCCATTCACATGTAAATTTTGTACAAATTGGATGTTTGCAAATAGGAGTTTAAGAGTTCGATCAATTGAGAACATAATTTCTGAACTTGAATTGCTTCAAGCAGAAGGTTACAAATCATGTGTCATAATTGATGATATTTTTACGTTTGATAAAAAAAGAGTTATCGAATTGTGCAGACAGATTAAAGAGAAAAAGATTAATCTTGTATTTTATTGTGAAGGAAGGGTAGACTCTAATGATCCAGAGATGTTCAAAGCTATGAAAGAAGCTGGATTCTCATCCATCATGTTTGGAATTGAAAGTGGTTCGCAAAAAATCTTGGATCATTATCAAAAAGGAATAAAACCTGAAATCACAAAATTGGCCGTAAAAAATGCTAAAGACGCAGGACTTCATGCAATTGGAGCATTTATTATTGGTGCAATCCCCGAAACGAAAAATGATGTAAAAGAAACACTGAAACATATTCATGAACTAGAACTTGATGGGTTGGAAGTAAACGCATTAGGTATGGCTCCTTGGGATCCATTATATCAAAAAATAGAATACGAGAAAAAAACAAAAGAACATGATTGGATGCGAGATCATTTGGTGTCTGAATATTATGATAATTTCACGCAAGAAGAATTAGCAAAATACGTTGAGGATGCGTACTATTCTTTTTTCAGAATTGGGATATTAAATAATATCAAAAAAATGGCTCGTGGATTTTTCAATCATCCAGATGCACGTCACGCAATCTTGCGTTGTATTTTTAATTATAATGCATGGAAAGTTGCCAAAGAAGGCGGGAAACCAACTCACAAAATTGAAGAAATTTTGATGAATGGAAATGATTTAGAATTTATGGATGAGAAACATCTTAAGAAATTAATGATTGAGAGCAAAAACTAGTTTATTTTCGACCCATTTTGTGTCCAAAAAAGGTTCAATCCTCTAGGATTTGAATCCAAATATAGTTTTTCAACAAGTTCTTTTCTTTTTGGAATGCCAGTAAATATGATTTCATCATTTTTGATTACTGCAGGAGCTGTAAATACTGGAAACTTTTCTAAAATTTTGTGGTTTTTTGTAATATCTACTACCTCAAAATCTACGCCAAGTTCATCTAACATTTTTTCAATTTTGTCACATCCCACACAGCCTTCTGATGTAATAACTTGAATTTTCATTGTGCTCTACTCTTTGACAAACTGTTTTGGGTTCATTTCAAAAGCCATCTTGCAAGATGCACAACAAAAATGATAAACTTTACCTTTGTATTCAGCAGCATCGTTTTTTTCTGATACTTCCATACCGCAGACTGGATCTATCATAACATGTCTTCGTGTTTCAGATTTTTAACTGTATTTCTACTAACATTGAATAGTGTAAACTATTCCACTAATTCGATAGTTGTACCATTTCTTTAATCTAAAAACTTTCACGTGATTTAAGAGTAAGAAAATCACAATAAAAATAGGAATGAAAGGATCGGAAACAAAACAAAATGCAAAGACTGTCTTAAAAATTGGAGGAATGCATTGCGCTGGTTGTGTGAATATTATTCAAAACAAACTATCTGAAACTCAAGGTGTTGAAAAATGTGAAGTAAACTTGGGTTCTGAAAAAGCAGTTTTAGAATATGATCCAGAAATAACAGACATTACAAAACTTGAGAATGCAATAAAGAGCACTGGATACAAAGTTGTTTATGAAAAATTTACTCTGTCGATTGAAGGATTATCTGATTCAAGCGATGCTCATCAACTTGAAAAGAAACTCAAATCTATTCTTGGCATAAAGAATGCATCTGTAAATTATGGAAACTCTCAAGCCATTATTGAGTACAATTCTGTATTGCTGTCTCTTGCAGATATTAGAAGATGCGTTGAGGATTTGGGCTACCACATTGTTAGTGAAGATATTTCCTCTTCTGCAGAAGAGATAGAAGCCAAAAAAACTAAAAAATTACTTGTAATTGGTACTCTCTTTAGCATTCCAATAATCTTGTTTGGTCATTTTGGTGCTCACTATCTATCCTTGCCGCTGTCAGGAACTCCTGAGAGTGTCTACATTTCTTTTGCATGTGCAACTATCGTCCAATTCTTTGTAGGGAGAAGGTTCTATGTTGGTGCATTCAAGATTGCAAAGATGAAATCTGCAAATATGGATACATTGATAGTTTTAGGAACAACTTCTGCATTTGTCTTTAGTGTATACCATACATTTCCAACTGTAGTCTTTGAGCATATCCATTATAGTGCAACTGCCATGGTTATTACGTTCATTTTACTTGGTAAATTCCTTGAAAATAAAACAAAAGGAAAGGCATCTTCTACAATCAAAAAACTACTTGAACTTCAACCAAAGGTTGCACTTGTCAGAAAAGATGGTGTTGAATCTGAAGTCCCAGTTGAATTATTACAACAAGGAGACGTTGTAATAGTAAAACCTGGACAAAAAATTCCCGTAGACTCTGAAATAATTGATGGTGTATCAACTGTTGATGAATCTATGGTAACAGGTGAATCTGTACCTGTCACAAAAAAGACAAACGATTCTGTAATTGGTGGAACAGTTAATCAAGAAGGCTCTCTTACTATCAAGGTTTCAAAAACAGGAAGTGAATCCTTTCTATCTCAAGTCGTCTCATTAGTTGAAGATGCCATGGGCAAAAAACCTGCACTGCAGCAGATTGTCGACAAGGTTGCAGGGAGATTTGCATTTGCAGTAATGGGTATTGCACTTGTGACTTTCATCTCGTGGATGATAGGTGTACCTGGAGAGACTATGACTGCACTAATTCCAACTGTAGCTGTTTTGGTTGTTGCATGTCCTTGTGCATTAGGTTTGGCAACTCCTACTGCGATAATGGTTGGTATGGCAAAGGCTGCACAAAATGGTGTCATTTTCAAGGGCGGACCTAGCTTGGAATTATTATCTAAAATCAACACAATTGTTTTTGATAAGACAGGAACATTAACTGAAGGAAAACCAAAAGTTACAGATGTTATTACCGTAAATGAAATTGCAGTTGTTGGTGGAAACACTTCAAACAAAAATTCACTTTTAGAGATTGCTGCATCCGTCGAAAGAAAATCAGAACATCCTCTTGCTCGCTCTTTGGTAAACTACGCAAAAGAAACTGGAGTTACAATCAATGAACCTTCTATGTTTGTTTCTGTTTCAGGAAAGGGCGTCAAAGCAAAATATAGAGATCAAAACGTTATGGTCGGTAAAAAAACTATGATGGAAAAAGAAGGAATCAGTTTAGACAAAGTTTCAGAGCAAATTCATCAATTAGAAAATCAGGGAAAGACAATCTCACTTATTGCTATAGAAAAAGAACTTGCAGGAATCATTGCGTTTTTAGATACTCCAAAACCCTCTGCAAAACTTACAATCAAACACCTAAACGAAAAAGGAATTGAAGTAATCATGCTTACAGGAGATAATGAACTTACAGCATCCACTATTGCAAAAGATATTGGAATTAAGAAAATTCTTGCAAATCTTATGCCTTCAGAAAAGGTTGATGCAATTGTCAGTCTTCAAAAAGAAGGAAAAACTGTGGCAATGGTTGGAGATGGAATCAATGATGCTCCTGCACTCTCGCAGTCTGATGTAGGAATTGCAATTGGCAGTGGTACTGACATTGCCCTTGAGTCAGGAAATGTCGTATTGGTTCGTGATAACCTTGTTGATGTATTATCTGCTATCGAAATAAGCAAGAAAACACTTAGAAAAATTAAACAAAATTTGGTCTACGCCTTTGCATACAACACTGCACTTATCCCAGTTGCAGGCTTTGGCCTGCTTTATCCAGCATTAGCTGGATTGGCAATGGCTGCAAGTTCTGTTTCTGTTGTATCCAGCTCATTAATGCTCAAACGTTGGAAACCAAAATTTAGCTGAAAAATATTAAAAAAAGTAAATTTGCTATTTACTTTTTATTTGCTGCACAGTTGCAATCAGGACCACAGGTACATACGCCTGTACTACTACATTGACAACCTGCGTCTATGCAACCTTCGCTGTTCACTGAACATCCACAAGACATATTCTTACTATGCAAATCTCCTATTTAACAAATTATTATACTTCTCATTTATGAATACTAGAATTCCTTCTTAGTTTGGCAACTGTACCAGTTTTTCTAGAAATTTTAAAAAATTTGATTTCGCATCTAACTATAATAATCATAAAACGAAATAAGAAATGTGAGTGAACAAAAAGAAACATCTGTTACAAAAAAAACATTGGTGTTTATTTTATTTGGTTTGTTCTCTGTAATTTTTGTAGGTGTGATTTTTTCATTTACAACTGAGCTTAGTCCTGAAGCTAGTCAAAATTACACTTTTTCATCTTGGTTAGTTCTTGCATATACTGCAGGACTTTCTATGATTATACTTCCGTGCACTCTTCCTTTTGTTTTCATGATCGTTCCAATGACTGTGAATAAAGGATTGAAAAGAGGATTGTTAACTGCATCTTTGTTTGGTGCAGGTCTTATCACAACATTGACACTTTATGGAGGAGGACTTGCATATCTTGGGCAAATTACAGGTATCAATACATTATCGACTTGGTTGATGTTGGCTGCAGGAATTATCACTTATGCATATGGTCTTCATAGAATTGGTTTGGTAAAGATTCCAACCCCATCTTACTCTGGCACTCCTGGCTTTATGAAAAATCGAGGTGACTTTTCTAAAACATATCTTATGGGAGTTTTGGTGGGTAATGCAGGGGTTGGATGTACTAATCCTTTGTTCTACTTGATGTTGTTTTACATAATGGGTTCTGGTGATCCAATTTCAGGAATTTCACTTGGTTTTGTTCATGGTGTTGGCCGAGCAATTCCATTGGTTTTAGTTGCAATACTTGCCATCATGGGATTTAATCCAACAAAGGGATTGATTGCAAAGAGACAAAAAATTGAAAGAGCAAGTGGTTATCTTCTTATCATAATTGGTTCATTTTTGATCATAAATTCTACCAATGAAGGACAAGCTTGGTACATGAATACTGTTTTGCATACTGTTTGGAATGATATTGTTGATGCAACAGGAATGTCTGAAAATTTGAAAATCTTCATGATGCCTGGAGTAGATCATTCCAAAATGGGACATGAAAGTGTACCTTCTGATGCCCTAATCAAACTAACATCTCAAGAAGATTGGCGTGTCTACTTTTGGTGGGAGCCTGGGGGAGTCATTGGTGTTGACAAATCAAATGACTTTAACATGATGTTTCATGAACCTATTACAAACATCATGCTTGAGAATGTAAAGTATGACATGACTGTTTATCTCAATGGCGAACTTTTAGATTCCAAACAGGGATTATTTACTGAGACTGGACATGTAGTACATACAATGACATTTCCTGAAAGAGGTTCTGCAAGAGTTTTGATACATAATATTGATGGAGAAACTACCCAAGCAACATTTTCATTTCAAGTAGCTCCTGAGGCAAAATCTATCTATAGAGAAGGTGGCACTCAATTTCTATTTCCATTAGAAATGGTTCCTGTGTTTACTGCATTAATGATTGTAATACCTATCGTAATCTCAAAAGTTAAGAACAGGACACAGGAAGGTTCAACTGAGCTAATTTCTAACAAGTAATACTGGACAAGGTGCAATCTCAGAAATAGCTCTTGCAATGCTTCCAAGTGCTTGAATCTTTACTAATCCTGTAAGGCCGTGACTACCTATGACAATAAGATCGTACTTTCCTTTTTTAGAAAATTCAATTATTTTCTCAATTGTATTTCCTTCTAAAATTTTGTATTCAGCAGCAACATTTTCTTTTTTTGAATCATTTACTATGCTTGTGAGACTTTTCTTTAGATCTATCCTAATGGCACAGACTGTTTTATGAAATTCTTTTTGGACCTTTTTGTCATTTGTCAGAATACCTAAAATCTTTGAAGGTGGAGGATTAGTCCCACTTGGCACTACTGTAATAAAAGAAATTCTTGCATCAAATTTTTTTGCTATGGAAATAGCTTTTTTGGCTGCTTTTTTTGAATAATTTGAACCATCAAATGGCACAAGAATTTTTTTGATGTCTTCATTTGTCATACTAGACTAAAACACATGATTTCCTATTAAGGAAAATTGAAATTATCAACATTGAATATTGTGTCTATCTGCATCCGTTTTTAACTCCAAAATGGTATCTGAATTCCCATGGAGTTGAATCATTACAGACTCAGACTACATCTGAACTAAATTTAGTCCCTCATGGGGAATTTCTGATTGGTTAAACTCTCTGAATGTACGAATCTGTCAAGATTTGAATTACTGAAGATCCCCCTCAGGATAAATTGGTGAGAATGAGATAAAAGAAAATGACAAATAGAAAACATTAATTCAAAACACAATTAAATAAATCATTATGGGAATTGATCCTAATGTAGTGATATCTTCTATTGCAATTATTGTAGCCATAGGTGGAATTATAATGACAGGCATATTGACTAGAAATTCAAATAAACTAACACAACAATCTAATGAATTACTAGAAATAGAATTAAAATCAAAACTACGTCCAATGTTTAAACTTATTTTTAATCTAGTTTCTCCACAACATAATGAACATTTGATCACTTTTGATGTAGACATAAAAAATTATGGAACAGTTCCAGCAAGAAAAATCATAACTAAATCTAATAAAACAAACAATACACATCTAATTGAAATAACAAAAGAAAATGATGAATTAACAACATCCTTTCCGATAGGAACAATTCAAAATGAAGGATCTGTAAGATTTGTACGAGAGATAGAGAAAACTGAACAAATCCCTATGTGTTATTTCATCTGGTTTGAATATTATTATCTTGATAAAAAAGAAGAAACTGTAGTACTATGTACAATTAATCAAAAAAATTGGGCTGACGTTCAACAAAAATGGTTTATTCAAGAAGACATCGATGAAGCCAGACAAGAATGGAACAATATTCGAACTGGCAAACGTTCTGCTTCTATTTAACACAACTATTCTATTACCACTATATATGCCCATACAACAATTCATGAAATTATTTTCTTCTTTGTTTCTTAAAGATCAAATCTGCCAAGGTTTGATCTGCTCAACATGTATGAAATAGATTTCATATTTAGACGAAAAATATGGAAAGATTATCGTGTTTTATGATTCAACAAATATTGAATCATGATTACTAAATACAACTTAAGTTCGGGCAAATAATCAAAAATTTATTAGCACAGTCTTCAAGGTTTGTTTAATATGGTCTCATTTGATGAATTGAATAAAAATGACAATACTCTGGTAATGCATTATACAACTACTTTACTAGATTCTGATCCCACTCTGATAACAGGAATATCTATTAAAATTCTTAATGAAGAACAAACAGATGCTATTGCCACTGATGATGAAAAAGAGAATCTACAATGGTTACTAAATTATCTTAAAGAAAAACAAAATTATAAAATTATTACCTGGAATCAAACTTCAGAAAAATATGGACCTCTTCACATTATATCTCGTTGTAAAGAACATGGTTTAGATTATGAATACATTCAAGTTAATAATTTTATTGACCTAGACGAAATGCTCAATGAAGAATATGGGAAACCATATCTCAAATGTCCTCGAAATATAATGAGTTCAAAATTCATTACATTAGCTAATAAAAATAATATTACCATCACAGATGCACAACCAGGATTAATGGAAATTATTCTTTACTATCAAAAAAACTACAAATCAATCAAATCTTCGGTTTCACGAAAAACCAAAATCCTTTCACATATTCTTGAATATCAATTAAAAGGAGAACTAAAAGTAGATTGGACTCAGAAAAGAATAACAAAATTTCTAAAAAAGAAACGAGTAATTGGCCCAACAGTTATAGCTATCCTAATATCTGCCCTTTTTTTAATGATTGATAGAATATTTCCTTAATTTTTAAAATTTAGTAATGTGGAACCTCAACATAATAGAAGGAGAAATAGGTGTACTCTAAAAAGCATTGAACCGAAATAAATTAAAAAAATATCAATTAATTAACTTTTTAAGTTATTTAATATACGGAATATCCTTTTTTGGATTTTCGTATATAATTATAACACAGGTTAGATTCTATTTAAGAGAATTTCTACAGGTTAACGATGCAGACATTCTAATAATTTTTCAGCTATTGGGAGTTCTTTTGTGGATATCTATTCTTACAAATTTTTCAGCTAGAATTTATCATCACTGTAATGAATTTCTTTTTAATATATTATATCATAAAAAAATTATGCCTATGAATGATAATGATAAAAAACATGCAATTATGGTTACACGGATGTTTGCCACTGCATTTATTGTAGTAGGTTATACATTTGCTTTAGAATCTGTTGATTATTTTCTTTACGACAATGATTTATTATGTTTGAGATTCAATGATTCGGTTTCATCCTTTGAAGTGTTGACTTGTTTGATATAATTATTCTATAAGAAATCTTCAAAACCATACTTTGGAATAATTTGCCAAAACTAGTAAAGAATACAAGTGAGAGAATTTTTAATTAAATAAATTATCTTCTTTTCCAATTTATTTTTCTTATGTTCTTTTTGCGATCAACAATCAATAGGTTTGAATCATTTTTGAATTTGGATAAGATTTGGAAATTTAGTTTGATTTATCGTCTTGATTAGGTTTGGACGACAAGATAATTCGTAATTCCTTCAAATTTTTTCTAAACAAACTATACCCTAAAAATGAACAAATTACTCCTGAAACTACTCCAATTAACATCAAGTCTTGAAATGCGTAATTCATAGAGGTTGCAGGTAGAGTTTGAATATAGAATAAAGTAGGAATAGAATTAACAAATTGTGCAATCGCTAAAACGCCTAATACTACTGCAAGTCCTAAAGAAGGAATAGAAGTAAGAAGTATGATTTTTTCCTTATGATTGTAATTGGATAATTTTTTGTTAAGAAATTGTCTATAACCAGAAAGAGTGAAAGGTAATTGCAATAATGTAATAACAGAAGCAATTAAAGCAATAATCCAAAGATTATCTTCGAACATATTCATGTTTCACAAATATCATAAATAAGATTTTAGCAATTTTTCCATGTTTTACACACAAATCATGGAATTTTTTTCCGAATTCGAATCTTCAAGATTTGAACATTAATTCTCTTATGGAGTTGCTAATTTGGTTCAAATCTCTAAGCATTAAAGGAAATAATCTATAGTTCAAAATACTAGATTTATCAACGTAATTCTCTTGTTTGATAAGATGTATGCTTCTAGTACATGGTGATGAAACTTAGGCACGGATTAGATTGGATCCTTAAAATATGTATTTTGTAATATAATAAAAAATGTCCGAAGATATGAAAAAAAAATTCGAATATGACTTTGAAGCATTTGGTATTGCTATTAGAGAAGAGGAGTTTAAAGAAGCAAATATTTTTGCTAATAGAATTATGAGCAATGCATACCTATTGGACGGAAAAGATTTTGGAGTTCTTGGTCACATATTAAAAGAAGTTGCAAATGACGGTATCAATATATTACAATCAAAAGAACCAAAATTGATTAAAGAATACACACAGAATTCCATAGAATTTTTTGGAAAGATTACTAAAATGATTGAAACTGATTCAATTAATTTAAAAAATGCATGGAATAATTATTCGGATCATCAAGATAAGACTAAATTATTATTTATGTCTCCGGCAGAATCAAAAGCATATCAAAAAACAGACAAAAGCCTATCAAATAAAGTGATTAAAAAATTAATGGAACTTTTAGAAAAAGAGATACAAATTCTAGCGTACAGACCCAATAATTTTTTCCTAGGAATGTTAAATGAAATAGGAAGAGTATCTAAAGTAAATGGATTGTATGCATATGATGAACACTTTGTGTCGTTATTGAGGATGATTCAAAAAATAGATGATTATGTTAAACAAACATCGTCTGGAAGTGATTTTGTTACTCGTTCAAAAAGAGAAACAATTCAATTAACAGAAAAAATTATTCAAGTATACAAGTCCATAGATTCCAAAAATCAACAAGATGAAAAAATTAACGAATTATTGTGGATTTTGATAAAGATTTGGAGAGCATACTTCATTAAGTTTATGGAAGTTGGTCAAGTTAATTATTCGATGAAAGAAGAACAGGTACCTGGAGATCCTGAGAGATCTAAGTTGGTAGATGAGATTACTAAATATATAGAAAAAGAAATCGGAGTGTAGTAGATGAACCTCGAAGTTATTTTAAAAGATGAAATTGCAAAAAATCATGCTCAATTTTTAAATGCACCAAAAAATACCCAGAAAATACTTGTTAAGAAATTGATAAAAGAAGCAGTTTCGACATCTCTTAAAACAATAAAACTCCCTCCATTGAAAGATGCATTTCAGCAGAGGATTGATGAATACAAATACAATCGAAGAAATCAACAATATCGCCGAAAACACAAATTACCAAATTATGAGCTTCTGGAGAGATTATACAAAATACAAAATAAAGATGTAAAAACGGATCGAACAGATTTCTTTTTGCAGAGAATAAAGATCGATTATGCATCGCTAGGAAAAAGGATTATGGATTTGGTATCAAATACGGAACGAAAAACTCACATTAGTTATGGAAATTATTCCAAAAACCAACTTCCAAAAGAATCATGTTTCTTTAAATTTTATGAAATAGACCAAACAATATTTGAATCTGAAAAAGGTACAAGGAATGAAATAACTCGTTTTAAATACAAACTGTTGGATCCAATTCACAAATCATTACTAATCTCAGAAAAAACAAACATGAAAACAATACAAAGTGCGGACTCGATAAAACAAGGATTTACAGAAAATCTGTTTGTATTATATGATTTACAATCATTTCTAAATTTTGTGAATGTGTTAGAAGAAAGATCTAAAACAGACATAGTATTAAATGATACAAAAAATTATGCATTTGATGTATTGAAAGAATATTATTTTGAAATTTTCAAATCGCATGGACATCCAATAACAAAAGAAAATACAATGGAATACATTTTAGAAAATGATGAGTTCAGAATACTTTCAGAGGAAAATCCATTAACGCAGGGATTTACCATGCTTTTAGCAAACTCTATACAAATCCCAGACATAATTGAGTTAATAGAAAACGAACACTGTTAGAAATTATTTAAATTTGTAATCCAAATTTGTTTTTGCAACAATTCTACAAATTATGATGAAAAGTTGATTGATATCAGTGGAACCATTTTTAGTTAGTTTTGAAAGATGTTTGAATCCCTTATGCATTGCTTTTACAATTAGTGATTTATCAATAATCTGTAACGAAATTATATCACGTTCATGAGGAAAGAGTCCTCCCCTGTCTAATCTATGTTCAACAGAGATTACAGATTGAGCAATTTTTCGACCAAGACATTTTTGAAAAGCAGTATATTGATCAAGATATTTTTCTTTTTTGAGTTGATTATTGGTGCATTTCATCAAAGTATTTCCAAGAAGTTCGCTTTCATAATAATCACCTAAAATATCAGAAGTGGCATTTACAAATTCAGATTCAGAGTTGGATAAAAGCATAAGAAATAGAAATAGCTAATCAGATAAATTTTCTTCTATGTTTTTTACAGGACGTGTTAATAGCCCCATAGAAATTCCAATTGAAGGTAGTGCTCCAAATTGAATAATCTGAAGTAAAAATGACTCAAAATTGATAAAATCGGGAGAATTAGGTAAAGAAATTAAACCAAATAGGGACAAAATTACAAGAGCAGTAAAGTTTCCGCCTATGATTGATGTAAGAAATATTGAAAAAAAGTATTTGATTTTTTTCTGAGAAGAATAAATAGATACAAAAGAAACTATGGTTAACATCACCAGAGTCAAAATTAGAACCTCGCTTATAGACATTGAAGAAAATACCTCTTCAATGTCCTTGTTAACAACAACCTCGACAAGGCCTATTATTATAGGCAAAAAAATTACTATAATTTTATGCACAATACCTTCTATAGTTATTCATATATGAATTTCAATATAAAGTAGGAATATTAGAATAATCATGATTTTTCTAGAACAATAACATACCTATCTCTGAATGTCGTGGCTACTGTCAAAAATATCGTATAATTTTTTTTGTCTGTATATTACGAGCGCTACAAAGACAGCTATTGCACTGCCTCCATACATATACATGAATTCTGGCCTATCATCATTCATAGAATCTATTGAAAATGAGATAAGCACAGCAATAATTAGCAATAGAAAATTAAATTGTGTGTTAAAATATGCAAGTTTTCTTTCTCTACTATAATTTCTCTGACGATATTTCTTGTTAAATATTATTGTCAGCATCAAACGAATTCCTAAAGGAAGCATGATTACTCCATAAATAAAGTCAATTATCAATAACTGAATTTTTGGTTGTATTTCTTGCTTCATCTCATCACTTAGTGAGATATAATCCGTAATGCCCTGACTATCAAACTCTGCTTTTAGTCCAAAAGCTAAAACTAAAGCAATGATTCCTGTGATAATCATTGATGATGCAACTGTAGATTTGAAAGCATCATGTTCTATCAGCCGGTTTATTGTACGCATATGGAATTTTAATCTAGATTGACTTTTGATTGTTACTAATCTTGTAATTTGTAAATTTCTAACATAGACAATCAATCGTTTTGATAAATTATTTTCTAATATCTTAAGATACAACTTAATTCTCTCATAGAGACTTACGGTTTAGTTCAAATCTCTTTGAAGATTAAAAAATCTATAACTCTGCATCGGTCTTAAGATACAATCGATCATTTTCTTCTACAAAAATTATTGAATCTCCGTTTTTGAGATCATATTTTTCTCTAACTTTCTTGGGAATTGTAATTTGATACTTGTAGGTAATTGTAGTCATTCCTAAAATTTCATTTTTTGTTCCTTTCAATTCTTTTTCCCCTTACTAGTATGAAAAGTAAGTAAGATTGATTAATTAGACCAAGGAAAGTAAGGAGAATATGGAAAATAAGGTAAAATCAAGTTTATTTTTACTAATTTTTTTCATAGCAACAACTCCAATACTATCATTTGCAGATGATTCTGAGATAACCATTGTTCCAGCAGCAGGTTCTGGCGCTCCCGGATGTGAAAAAACTGCAGACAAGTGTTACATCCCATATGCAGCATCAATTGGAGTTGGCAGTACTGTAATTTTTTCAAACATTGACACTGCTGCTCATACGTTCACATCTGGAAACCCTGATGATGGTGCCAATGGGATATTTGATACGGGCATGGTGATGGCAGGAGGTTCGTTTTCTCTAACATTTGACAAAGAAGGAACCTACAACTATTTTTGCATGCTACATCCTTGGATGACAGGAGTCATTCTTGTTGATGACAACTATTCTCAAAAGCCAAAGTATTCAGACATACATCTGTTCACTGACAAGGAATCTTACACAGAAGGTGATACAATCAGGATATTTGGAACTGTGTCAAATAACTTGGGAATGGACATGAGTCTTGTCATAGAAAAACCAGGAGCAAAAATAATTGCAATTGAACAGCTTGACGTAAAACCAAACAACACATTTGAGACCCATATCAAAATCGGCAAGACATTTGATGTGGATGGTGTTTACTCTATCAAAGTGCAATATGGTTCTGAAAATGCAGACTTGGTTGCATTTGAATTTCATCAACTAACCAGAGATACCGTGCCACCGTTGTTGCTTGTACCATCTGACATGCTAATTGAGACACTTGATCAAAAAGGAGTGATAGTAGAGTATTCTGTAAAGGCAATAGATGATGTTGACGGAGTATTGGAATCATTTTGCAATCCCTCATCTGGAAGCATGTTTCCAGTCGGAGATACAATGGTAACTTGTCAGACATTTGACAATTCTGGCAATGACGCATACAAGTCATTTAGAGTCACAGTCCAACTTGATGTATCATCTCCTATAATTCCTGACTGGATAAAGGAGGTTTCAGGATTTTGGTGTAATGATGAAATCAATGATGACTCTTTTGTAGAGGCAATACAGTACCTGATTGAAAATAACGTGATTCATGTGCCTTTGGATTATAATTCAAGCACAAAATCCTCTCAAATTATTCCTGATTGGATAAAAAACAATGCATGCTGGTGGTCTGAAAATTTGATCTCAGATGATGACTTTGCCTCTGGACTGGAATATCTGGTAAGACAGGGCATAATTTCTGTGTAAATCCTAGATGTTTGTGCCTTACCATCTTTTTTAATCTTAATCAATGATACCAAATTTTGCATCTATTGAGATTTCTATTCTTGAAAAAAGATAGCGTAAGAATTTTTTATAAATAAAAATAATTTATAAATTAATTCTTGCTCATCGATGGGACCTAATGAAACAATGAATAGGCACAAATTCAAAGAATCATTTTCATTGATATGTCATTGATAAGGTTAAATGAATCATTAATGGTTTTGCTCATGCCTAATCAGTTCATCATTAATGACCATTAACGAACTGAATTGCATCCCTTGTGGGATCGAGGCTAATTCAACTAAAATTCATTGATAATGGCATCAATGAATCATTAATACAACAATGAATAGGCACAAATTCAAAACATTATTTGCATCAATGAATCATTAATGAAGCATCTATTGAGATTCTTTTGCAAGCATACAAAAGATACAATGAATTTGTGCCTGTCAAAATTCCATCCTTGAAAAAAGATAAACTGAGAATTTTTTATAAATAAAAATAATTTATAAATTAATTCTTGTCCATAGATACAGTATCGATACAACCTTGCTTCGGCACAAATTATCACCCTTGCTGGTGTCGATACTAAAAAGATAGGTAAGGTATGGGTAAGAGATGGTAAGATCTTAGCAGCTGTAGAATCAAGGCTAATTCGATTAAAGATGGCATATCTTGGCAAAACCTTGGTAAGGTATGACAAGATCTTACAAAAGATGCTGTATCCTTTGAGTATCTTCTTGTAAGGATAGAAAAGATAGAATGAATATGTGCGTACAAAAATTATATCCTTGAAAAAAGATAGAGTGTGAATTTTTTATAAATTATTTCGGATTTTTTATAAATTAAATTTTTTATAAATAATTCTAGTTTGTAACAATACTATTTGGTTTGTTTTTTGTGTATTCTATTTTATCAAAAATATCCTCAAAGTATTCTTTTAGGTATTCATCAACAATTGATTTCAAGTCTCCGTAACCTTTGTTGTCGTTCTCAAGCTTGACTTGCCTTTGCTCTAGGATCTTGATCTTTTCTTCTAGTTGCTTCTTTTCATTGTTCTCTTGTTCTTCTTTCTCTATTGCAGTCTTCAAACTTAGAGGCTTTCCGCATTTGGTGCAAAGTTTGGCATCATAGGAGTTTGGCAAATCACAAATTTTGCAGATTCTCGGCTTGTTGACCAAATCTTCTCCTTTGGCACTTGATATTCCATAGTGCTTGAACATGGCCTCCTCAACGTCAGAATTCATCATGTGCTCGTATCTTCCAGGCATCTTTGAACCTGATGACCATCCGTATCTCTTCTTTTGTAATGACTCTGTTAGAAACATTCCTGTCTTTGTTGCACCAGTATGGCGGAATAGATTTGGCCAAACTCTTTTGTGGATTTGTGCAACATCGCAAATTCTCTGCAATCTCTTTCTCATTGCATGATATGACCAAGCTTGTCCAAATTTTTTCTCATCCATTGCAATCCATAGTGGTGATTCAGGATCAGAATTATTTGGATGCTTGTCAAAGTATGACGCCAAGTCTGGTACACATTCAATTACTCTGACTGGTCTTGGGCCTGTTTTACCATCAACTACAATAACTGCTCCTCTGTCATCAAACTTTACATGTTTAATTTGACGACTCAGGATTTCTCCTGGTCTGCAAGCCAAATCTGAAAATGTGTGAACAAATGCTCTGTCTCTGAGATTCTCGCCACATGCTTTGAGCAATGAGTTCTTTTCAGCTTCTGTGATAAGCATATCTGCAGTAAGATTCTCTCTAGGTTTTCTGATTCTAATCCAAGAAGTCTCTGTTGGATCCCCTACTTGTTTTTGGTCCCTTGAACCACGCTTCATCCATCTGTAGAAATTTTTTAGAATTTTTTTGTGGTCTGAAGTCGTGTTTGTTTCTTGTCCACCTTTGCTGAATTTCTTGTTAAAATTATACACTAATTCTTCAATATCTTCTTTGCCTGTATTTTCCCAATCTTTGTTTAGCATTCTTGAAAGAGAAAGTAAAGTTACAAGAATCTTTGAGCGTCTTGCATCAGATAATGATTCGTTTACCAAGACACGGTCAAATTTTTTGATTAATCTTACATTATTTTCATTCAGGTCTTTTTGCATCAATGCAAAGGTTCTGGTGATGATTCTGTCATAGTTGTACAATCTGATCGAGTTTGAATTTGAGGCTGAAATCTGCTGTTTTGACATTCTTGCATATAATAGACAAGGGGGGATTTAAACCAGAATGATAGTGCTCCCATCGGGATTTGAACCCGAGTCACTGCCTTGAGAGGGCAGTATGCTTAACCGGACTACACTATAGGAGCTTGATAAAAAACAAATCCAATCTCAATTTAAAGGAAATGTTTTGACTTTGCATCGTTTGTAAAAATTTGTGAGTTTCTTCCTTTATAGAAAATTCACATTATTCAACTATGTGGATATTTACAAACTTATTGAAGAACAGAATTTAAGAAATTTTCCAATTGGAATTGGTGGTTGCAAAAATTCTGATCATACTTTTGATTCATGTGGAACAGATATTGTTGTTTTTGATGAAACATCAGTTCCAAATAAGATCCTCAAAATTGAAAATGATTTTTTTGTAATTCACCATGCATCATTATCTGAAACAAATTCAAAAAAACTCCTGCAATATGACAATCTCCAGATTATTCAAGATGAATCTTGGGAATTACGTATGTTTTTATCAAAAATCAATGAAAAACGTTCTTCGTTATTTTCAGATTTTGCAAAAAATTGTTTAATTGAATCTCTTTTTTGCTGCCAAAAAACAAAAGAAGCAATTGAGAATTCAGATGTTTTTGCTCCCTGTTGGCAAAAATGTGCATCATACTATTTGGCAGATGCTATTTCTGCTCTGAATAATCAAAGACCTAGTCCTTCTCACATGTTAGATATGCTTAGAAAATTTGAAAAGAATTCAGTAAATGAGCATATCTCTGTTGCAACTCAAACAATAGGTATTGAGAGAGCTATTCCTACTTTGCTTGAACGCATGTTAAAATCTACAATTGGTTTTTCAGATTTGGTTGAAAAAAATAATCATTCCCAAATGATTCAAAAAAAACATGATTACTTTGTAAAAAATTCCATGTTATCTGATTGCTATTTTTACTTGGGATATATCAACAAAGAAAATTTTCTTAGAATCAAAGATACTCTAAATAGAAAACAAGATCTGTTTCATATCTTAAAGATTGCTTTTGATGTGGGGGCTGACTCAAATGATTTAATACTTCAATCTGAATCTGTAAAAAATTCAGTCAATTCCATTCTGAAAATAATTTCCACTAAATAATTTGTTGGAAAAAGTTTAGTACATTTTATTAAGATTCAAAAAGTTTGTAATAATTTTCTACATTCATGTACTAACCTTTTAAAACAAGTAATTCTAAATGTACAATATGTCAGACGCAGCATGCGGTTGTGCAGCACAAGCAGAAAATAATACTGAATGTGATTGCGCAATGCAAGGAGAATGTTACTGTGACGCTACATGTGATTGTAAAGCAGATCTTTG
>JANQNM010000090.1 GCA_028279625.1 Candidatus Nitrosopumilus sp.
AACTGGCTATGATTCTATATTTTACATGGACCATACTAATGTCCCACAATGGAAAAATGCCATTGTACTTGATCCATGGGTTATGTTATCTGCAATTGCAGCAGTAACAAATAATGTTGAACTTGGTACATGTGTAACTGATGCAATTAGAAGACATCCATCAAACATTGCATTAGCTGCAATTACACTTGATAGAGTTTCTAAAGGCAGAGCAATTCTTGGAATTGGTGCAGGTGAGGCACAGAATCTAAAAGAATTTTGTATTCCTTTTGAAAAACCTGTTTCAAAATGGGAAGAACAAATTGAAACTATTCACACTTTGTACAAATCTACTCCAGATAATACTG
Organism: Candidatus Nitrosopumilus sp.; assembly: GCA_028279625.1. GTDB lineage: Archaea > Thermoproteota > Nitrososphaeria > Nitrososphaerales > Nitrosopumilaceae > Nitrosopumilus. The sequence continues at coordinate 348 of JANQNM010000090.1, forward strand.
TAGATTATGAAGGAAAGTACTACAAACTAGAAGGCGCATGTTTGCAAGCTCCTCCAATTAGAAAACCTCATCCACCAACTTACATGGCTTCAGGTGGAAAGAGAACATTAGCATTAACTGGTAAATTGGGTGATGGTTGGTTACCAATCGGTTATACTCCAGAACTTTTTGAAGATCATGCAGCACAAATTAGAAAATCAATGGATGAAAATAATAGAACTCAAGAAGATAAAGACAACTTCCAATATGCACTTGATATTGATGTATACTTTTCTGAAGATGCTGAAGAGTCATGGGCAAGAATGAAAGAAGCAGTAAAGGTAAGTCTATTCAAGCCTGAAGTTTTGAGAGTTCATGACTTGAAAGAAATAGAAGGATTTGATTTTGTCAAATACTTTACAGAATATTCCATGTCTAATCAAGAATGGATTGTAAAGATGCGAGAAGCAGCAACTAAGATTCCTGAAAAAGTTGCACGTTCCTCAACTGCTGTTGGAACTCCAGATGATATCATTCCAACATTTGAAAGATTCATGGATGCTGGTGTCAACCACTTTGTAATTAGATTCTGGGGCAAGAACTACTTTGGCTCTATTGATAAATTTGCAAGTCATGTAATGCCTGCTCTTAGAGAAAAAGCCAAACAATAAGACGTATTATTCTAGTACATACAGCAAATCATTTACCATACTGTGTTCTTGATGATATGATGGATGACGATCTTCCTGAAACAGTAAAAAAATGTCTAGATGTTCTAGAAGAGAATATAGAGATTCTTGCAAATCTTGAATTAGATTTAGAAGATGAAAAAGAAGATGAGTTAACTCCTGACATGGAACTACATCAATTGTATGATATGACAGAAGATGTGGCAGAATCTTCACGACTAAAACGTGCCGAATCAAATTTTGTTAGAAGACAAACTGAAGATTCTTTATGATTTATGTGGTCTTTTACTTTTTGCTTTTGTAAATGATTTTGCTCGACGCTTGTTGCGTTGTTTTTCTAATCTTTTTCTTGTTCGTTCAGTTGATTTTGTTGCTCCTTGAATGATTTTTGTTTTACTTCCGTCTCTTAACATTATTTCTTTACCTTTGAATCTAAATTCCACATCTCTGCATTTGATGTAATATTTTTTCAAGCAAAAAAATATCCTGTTATTTGTTCCATGCATATCTTTGATTTCTTTTGATTTTTTTAATTCATTGAGAATATTTCTCAGTAACCCTTTGTCGATATCTGTAATTCTATGAAGTTCTCTAAACCAGATGAATTTTGATTCAGAACCCCACTCTTCTAAAACATTTAGAACTTGTTGTGTAGCTTCCTCTCTTTCTTCCTCTACCTCAATCATGTTTTGTTATGAATGGTGCCTATTTTATCAATTTTCATTGTATGAAAAGTTTGGATGAAAAAAGTCAAGTTTTAGAATGTTGTTCCTTTTTGATAATTTTTGTAATGTGGTTTTATGAGTACTGAATTTAAAACTGAATGCACAGAACTAGCCTGTAGAATTTTAGAAATCAAAGCAATGGCAAAAGAATTAGACGAAGAAGACTGATCTGGATTTATAAAATAAAATATTCTAGAACGGTCATTGCAGTTAGTTGGACGTCTACAAATTCAATCTAAAGAAAAAATTGCTGAATTTCTGAATCAAGAACATGTTGGAAGAATTGCAACAATTGATTCAAATGGTTATCCTCAAATCATTCCAATGAATTTTGTCTTCTTTAACAATGCAATTTACATGCATTCTCACACAAAGGGAGAAAAACTTGAGAACATTAAAGCAAACCCAAAATCTGGATTTGAAGTTGACCGTGAATTAGAATTTTTACCTTCATACTTTTCGAGTCCTACTGATGCTTCTATGGCTGATACATTGTATATCAGCGTAGTAATCAAAGGAGAATCTGTTTTTGTTCAAGACCCTAGAGAAAAAGCTCTTGCGCTAAATGCTATGATGCAAAAATATCAACCTGAAGGACAATACGAACCCTTACGTCCAGAAATGGATGTTCTAAACTATGTTGCAGTAATCAAAGTCTTACCTGATGAAATCAATGGAAAATATAAGATTGGACAACACATGAAGCCAAACTCTAGATTAGACTTAGCTCAAAAAATCTTTCATAGGAATACTCCTACTGCAGAACAAACTCTGAAAGTTATGGGATTTGAAGTAACTGATGATGGTCTAAAAATGGTCGATGAACCAATCTGGTAACTTTTTTCTAAATTTTTGATAATTTGATTAGGTGCTTTGTGAACTATGCTTGAATTTGTCTTTCTTGCTGGCTTCTTTGAATTTCTCCATTAATTTGTCGGTTTTGAGTTTAAGATCTAACATAACTTCTTGCATGGTATCTTTGTATTCTCTATCATGATCATCCTGCATGGGAGTTTTTGCTTTTTTATCTGATTTGTCTTCCAAGAATAAAATTTTCCAATTTCCATATGTTTTAAGGATTAGTACTTATTTTTCTATACAAATTTCTTATTCACTCCTACTCATAATCAAAAATTCGTTAGCTATAAGTTCAGTTTTGGAGGATTGTACATGTTGGAACAAGTATCAAAATTTGAATTAGCATCTGATTTTAAGCCTACAGGAGACCAACCTCAGGCAATCAATGCCTTGGTTGAAGGTGTGAACAAAGCCTCTGTTCAAACTTTATTGGGCGTAACTGGAAGCGGTAAGACATTTTCAGTTGCAAACGTTATATCCAAAACTGGAAAAAACACACTGGTAATTTCTCATAACAAAACATTAGCTGCCCAACTTTATTCTGAATTAAAACAATTTTTTCCAAAAAATAATGTTGGTTACTTTGTTTCTTACTATGACTATTATCAACCTGAAAGTTATCTTCCACAAACTGATACCTATATTGAAAAAGACACTCAAGTCAATGAAAAAATTGAAAAGTTGAGACTAGAGGCAACTGCAATGCTGCTTTCAGGTGAACCTACAATCATTGTATCTACTGTTTCTTGTATTTACTCTCTTGGAAACCCACAAGACTGGGAGGATTTAGCAATTACAGTTAACGTTGGTGATGAAATTAAACGAAATGAACTCATTAGAAAATTTGTTGATGCAAGATATGAGCGAAATAACTCTTCTGAATTTGTAGAGCCTGGAAATTTTAGAGTCAAAGGAGATACAATAGATATTGTCCCTGCATATTCTGAGGATACTGTTAGAATTTCTATGTTTGGTGATGAAATTGAAAAAATTTCTCTTCTTGATCATATTTCTTTAAAAGAAAAACGCAAAATTTCACAAATGAAAATTTTCCCTGCAAAACACTATCTTATTGCAAAAGATGTTAGAGAAAAAGCTGTAAAATCAATTAAGAATGAACTAAAAAAACGTCTCCCGGAATTAAATGAATTAGAAAAACAAAGACTGGAGATGAGAACAAATTATGATTTGGAAATGATTGAAGAATTGGGATATTGTTCAGGAATTGAAAACTATTCAAGACATTTTGATGGAAGAAAAGCTGGAGAGAAAGCATTTTGTTTGATGGATTTCTTTGGAGATGATTATCTTCTGGTAATTGATGAATCCCATGTTACAATTCCTCAACTTCATGGTATGTACAAAGGAGATCATTCAAGAAAAAAAGAACTAGTAACATATGGTTTTAGATTGCCTAGTGCTTATGATAATAGGCCATTAAAATTTGAAGAATTTGAAAATTACATTCAAAATACTATCTTTGTTTCTGCAACTCCTGCAGAATATGAGAGAAAAATCTCCTCAAAAATCGCTGAACAACTAGTAAGGCCTACTGGACTATTAGATCCAGAAACTGAGATTAGGCCTACTGCAAACCAAATGGATGATTTAATTGAAGAAATTAACAAACGAGCAGCAAATTCTGAGCGTGTTTTAGTGACAACTCTTACCAAAAGAATGGCTGAAGATCTGGCAGAATATCTGTCAAAAAAACAAGTTCGTGTTAGATACATGCATTCTGAAATTGAGGGATTGCAACGAACAGAACTAATTCGTCAATTACGTTTAGGTGAATTTGATGTTCTAGTTGGAATAAATCTGCTAAGAGAAGGCTTGGATATTCCTGAAGTCTCTCTTGTTGCAATTTTAGATGCAGACAAAGAAGGGTTTTTGAGGAATTTTACTAGCTTAATTCAGACATTTGGCCGTGCTGCAAGAAATGAAAATGGAACTGTAATCATGTATGCTGATTCTGTAACACAATCTATGAAAAATGCAATGGATGAAACAAAACGTCGTAGAGTTAAACAAATTCAATACAATAAAGAACACAACATTATTCCAAAAACAATTACCAAATCAGTTCCAGAACAAGTTACAACCTTAGATGATTCAAAATTAAAATCCACACATGATCTTGCTGCTGATATTATTGATTTGGAAGCTCAAATGAAAAAATATTCTGAAGATTTGGATTTTGAACGAGCAATTGAATGCAGAGATAGGATAAAAAGACTAGAAAAGGAGATTAAATTCAAAGATGACAGAAAATAAATTAAAAATTCGTGGTGCTCGTCATCACAATTTAAAGAACATTGACGTTGATATTCCAAAAAACAATCTTGTAGTGATTAGTGGGTTGTCTGGTTCTGGAAAGTCTACTTTGGCCTTTGACACAATCTATGCTGAAGGACAAAGACGTTATGTTGAATCACTTTCTGCATATGCTCGTCAATTCTTAGAGATGATGGATAAACCTGATGTAGATTCTATTGAAGGACTATCTCCTGCAATTTCTATTCAACAAAAAACTACTAGCAAAAATCCCCGTTCAACTGTTGGAACTACTACTGAAATTTATGATTACATGAGATTGCTTTTTGCAAGAATCGGAATTCCCTATTGTCCTGAATGTGGAAAAAAAATATCTACACAGTCAGTTGAAACAATATGTGATTCTGTTCTCAAAGACTTCAATGGCAAAAAGATTCTCGTTTTATCCCCAATTATAAAGCGGAAAAAAGGAACATATGAAAAATTATTTGAACAGATCAAGCGTGATGGATACTCTAGAATACGTCTAAATGGTGAAATTTTGAGCCTAGATGAGGAAATTCCTCCTCTAGACCGCCAAAAATGGCACAATATTGAGATTGTTGTAGATAGAATCACTACTGAAAAGGCAGAACGCTCTAGATTATTTGAAGCAATTCAAACTGCCATAAAGGCATCAAAAGGAGATGTCATGATCACATCAGAGAAAATCGAAAAAATTTTCTCTCAAAACAATGCATGTCCTTATTGTGGCTTCACAATAGGTGAACTAGAACCAAGAACATTTTCATTTAATTCTCCTTTTGGCATGTGCAAAGAATGCAATGGTCTTGGGGTAAAACTTGAATTTGATTCTGAATTGGTAATTCCTGATAAGACAAAGTCTATTCTTGATGGCGCAATTGTCCCTTGGAGTGGAAGATTCTCCTCTTTTAGAAGACAAGCATTGCGTGCAGTAGGCAAAAAGTTCGGTTTTGATTTGATGACTCCAATTAACAAAATTAAGCCAAAACATCTTGAAATAATTCTTAATGGAACTGATGATCTAATTGATTTCAAATATCGTTCAAAGTCTGGGGATTCATCTTGGCAATACACTGATGCATTTGAAGGTGTACTGTCTAATCTTCAACGTGTTTTTATGGAGACTGATTCTGAATCAAAACGTGAATGGCTGAAACAATTCATGAGAGATACTCCTTGTACTGCTTGTGATGGAAACAAACTCAAAGCTGAATCTCTTGCAGTAAAAATTAACAAAAAAGGAATCATGGATGTTTGTGATATGTCAATTGACCATTGTTATGATTTCTTTTCTACATTGAAATTAACTCCAACAGAACAGTACATTGCAAGAGATGTTCTAAAAGAAATCAAAGAACGTCTTGAGTTTTTGATGAATGTCGGACTCAACTATCTCACATTAAATAGATTGAGCTCTACTTTGTCTGGAGGTGAATCTCAAAGAATTCGATTAGCTACTCAGATTGGTTCGAATCTAACTGGTGTTTTGTATGTTCTTGATGAGCCTACTATTGGCTTGCATCAACGTGATAATGAACGACTCATTAAAACGCTAACAAAGCTGCGAAATCTTGGAAATACTGTAATTGTAGTGGAACATGACGAAGAAGTTATACGAAATTCAGACTGGATGATTGATTTGGGACCTGGTGCTGGAGTTCATGGTGGGAATGTCGTCTTTGAAGGAACAGTTGATCAAATTTTAAATGGCCACAAATCCGTTACTGGTGATTATCTAAAAGATAACTCTCTAATCAAATTAGATAATAAAATTAGAAATCCTTCAGGCACTCTCAAAATAAAGAAAGCATCTGAAAATAATCTTAAAGGAATTGATGTTGAAATTCCATTAGGTCTGTTTGTATCAATTACGGGTGTTTCTGGCTCTGGAAAATCTACTCTGATCAATGATATCTTGCTCAAATCACTTGAAAATCATTTTTACAAATCAAACAAAAGATCTGGTAATCATAAAGAAATTACAGGTCTAGAAAATATAGATAAAGTAATTGCAATTGATCAATCTCCTATTGGAAGAACCCCGCGTTCTAATCCTGCAACATACATTGGTGCATTTACTCCGATAAGAGAACTTTATGCAAATACTGAATTATCCAAAGAACGTGGCTATGCACCAGGACAATTTTCATTTAATGTTCCAGATGGAAGATGTTTTTCATGTGATGGAGATGGTGTTAAACAGATTGAAATGCAATTTTTATCTGATGTTTATGTAAAATGTGATGAGTGTAATGGTAAGCGATACAATTCAGAAACCTTGTCTGTTTTGTACAAGGGAAAAAACATCGCTGATGTTTTAGATATGACAGTTTATGAGGCATTGAACTTTTTTGAAAATATTCCTGCAATCAAAAGAAAACTACAAACAATTTATGATGTAGGATTAGGATATATCAAATTAGGACAATCATCTACCACTCTCTCTGGGGGAGAAGCTCAAAGGGTAAAATTAGCCTCAGAATTATCAAAACGAGGTACTGGAAAGACACTCTATATTCTTGATGAGCCCACAACTGGTCTTCATTTTGCAGACGTTCAAAAATTATTAGATGTTCTAAATAGATTGGCTAACATAGGAAATACTATTGTTGTTATCGAGCATAACATGGATGTAATCAAAAATTCTGATTGGATAATTGATCTTGGCCCAGAGGGTGGTGATGAAGGAGGACAAGTAGTTGCTACAGGAACCCCTAAAGAAGTTTCAAAAGCACCTGGAAGTTATACTGGAAAATATCTCAAAAAATTATTGAAAAAATGACTTTTGATATATCTAAAATCACAATTCCTACTGATCCTGGAATTTATTTGATGAAAGACTTTGATGAAAAAATTATCTATATTGGAAAAGCAAAGAATCTAAAAAAACGTGTAAAGTCATATTTTCTAAAAAACCAAAATTACAAAACACAAAAACTTGTTGAAAAAATTTCTTCAATTGAATTTGTTCTAACTGATAATGAAAGTGAAGCTTTTCTTTTAGAGTCAAACATGATCAAAAAATATCGTCCACCATTTAATATCGAATTAAAGGATCAGCAAAGATACACGTATCTACGAATTTCTGATGAAAAATATCCTAGATTGCTAGTTGCAAGACGAACTAGGGATGGAAAGTTTCTTGGAAAAGGAAAAACTTTTGGGCCTTTCACACAAGGAAGCTCAAAATTGCTTACAATTGGAACATTGAGAAAAGCATTTCAAATCCGAATCTGTAAAACCTTACCAAAAAAAGTGTGCTTGGAATATCATTTGGGAAATTGTGAGGGTCCATGTGAGTTTAAAGATGCTCAGGAAAGATATCCAAAACATGTTGCAGCCCTGGAAGAAGTTCTAAAGGGAAAAAACCAAACAAAAATTTTCACGAAAAAATTAGAAGAAGAAATGCATCAAGCTGCTCAATTACAGCAATTTGAGCGCGCAAAAGACATTCGTGACACACTCGTCAGGCTGGGAAGTCTTCAAACTAGGCAAAAAATGGAATATGTTGAAAACTCTGATGAGGAATACTTTGGAATTGGTTTGCAAGAACAGTCTGCAATTGTAATGAATTTTAGAATGATTAATGGAGTGATTAGGGATAGTGATAAATTCTTTTTTGATTTAGTTGGCGATAACACTTTTTCAAATTTTCTTTATCAATACTATTCTACACATAAAATTCCAAAATTCATTTTTGTAAGTGAATTACCTGAACAACAAAAACTACTAGAATCTCTATTGAGTGAGCAGGCAGGATTTTTAGTAAAAATTTCTGTTCCTACTAAAGGCAAGAAAAAAGACATCATAAAATTAATTCAAAAAAATATATCTCTAATTCAATCAAAGGGAGGCGAACCCGGATTAGTTGAACTAAAAGACATTCTAAATCTTCCAGTAATACCTAATGTCATTGAATGTTTTGATATCTCTAATCATGGTGAGGATTTTGCTGTTGGTTCCATGGCTAGATTTGTTAATGGAAAACCCCACAAATCCGGATATCGAAAATTCAAAATTAAAACTGTATCTGGTAGAGATGACTTTGCAATGATTGAGGAAGTTATCAAACGAAGATACTTTAGACTATTAGAAGAAAATTCTGAGTTACCTGATCTTGTGGTAATTGATGGTGGCAAAGGACAACTTAGTTCTGCTATGAAATCCTTTGAATCTCTTGGTTTGGAGATTCCTTGTATTTCATTGGCTAAAGAAAATGAAGAAGTCTATGTACCTAAACGTAAAAACCCTATTGTTATTGGAAAAGACAAATCTTCATTGAAAATTTTACAACATGCTAGAGATGAGACTCATAGATTTGGTGTTGCATACAATAGAACCATAAGAAAAAATCAGATTAAATAAGAAAAAAGGAAAAAGTTGTGGTTAGTTCACTGTAACACTGCCAACCATCCAAGGATGTACCATACAGAAGTAATCATAGCTTCCTGCCTCTTCAAAGGTGAACGAATAACTTGCTGCACCCATAACTAGACTGCTATCAAATACACCAGATGGACCATCAGCTGGGCTACCACCAGTAACTGTATGTGCTGCTGTGTCAGAATTTGTCCATTCGACTGTGTCACCAGCATTGATTGTAATGTTTGCTGGAATGTAACACTCGTTGGTTTCTTCACATCCTGGAACTGCAGTACCTGCTGGCATGTCAACGACATGTGTCATTGGACCTGCTGGTTCTTCCATGGTTTCTTCCATCATAGTTTCTCTCTCTGTGGTTTCTTCCATGGTGATTTCTTCTTCCATAGCTACTTCTTTCTCAGATTCTTCCATCATAGGCTCTGTTTCAGTAAGGTCTAGGATCTTGTAATCAACTACGAATGTATTGGTGTACATTGTGTGAACTGCTAAAGCATTACCGGAAAATGCCCATTCACCTTTTGCATTCTCTGGATCAACGAATGTTAATTCAAAGATTGTTTCACCATCTGGGGTCCAAGTTTTTTCTGGGCTTTCATCAGCTCCAATTGGTCCTCTAAGTGTAACTAGCTGAATATTTTCAGATGCATCATAGAGAAGTGTACCTGAATAGATATTCTCACTTGGTGCTAATAGCACTGCAAGTTGGTGTGATTCATGTCCTATACCTGGGTCTTGTACAGATGTGGCTCTCTCCCAACCAGATTTCATTGGTTTTTCAGGAGCTGCCTTTGGTTCATCCATTACTGGCTCAGGTGCTGTAGATGTTACAGCTGGAGCTGAAACACTGGGTCCGGCATTTTGAGTTGCATCTCCATATAATGCAAATGCAACTCCTATTGCTACAATTGCGATTGAAAATCCAATTGCTGCCTTGTCTATACCTGCCATAGTTGATTCTACGGTTTTTGCATCTTAAATAAACCTAATCTTCATTTTTTCTAAAAATCATAATTTATTCATCCATGATGAATTCTAAATTCCCTTATTATCAAAAATATACAAAAATCTCAAAAAATTATTGAAAATTTCATATGATCGCTCTAATCGAACATTGACTGTTGTCAATGATGTTGGACAATTCTTTCTTTTATCAATCAACCCCATAATAGAATCATAAACGCAATAGAGCTGTCACCAAGTACCTGCCGGTTATGGTCTTAAGCTCTTTTGCTTTAGATATTTTTTGTAGCTAAGTTTTCTTTGGATTTAATTAATTCAAATTCTATTTTTAATTTTCTTTGATGAAATAACTGTTGGATGAATTTCATTCTTTTTTCAATAAACTCGTCTTCAATCTTTTTATCAGATGTAAACTGTTCAAACATTTTTTTGTCATCTAATTTGATTTTGATATTATCTTCATTTTTTATGATAAAAACTCCAATTCCCCAAAATAACCCAACATTCAAAGCAATGTATTTTGATTGTAAATCACTGACTTTGTCTTTGTACATTTCAACATGTTCTCTACTCTGTTCAGCTATGGAATCACCTGTTTGAATCATCCAAGAAATCTTCTTTGCACTTCCATCTGAGTAAAAAACATGGTGCAATTGTCAACCAAAAAGGGGTCTTTTGTCTATATATTTTGAATACCTTACTTATGATCATAGATTGAAAGGTGTACTTATGCTTGAGTCACACGCATTCTTCTCAAAGATGGTCGATGAACTCGTTGAATTTTCTGAATATGATCCAGAACTAGCTGATGGAATTAAATGGCTAGATGATCAGGCACAGAAAAAAGGTATCACCTTTTACGATATGGTTTTTGAAGTGCTATACAAACACGATGTAAATTCTAAAGCAAAAGAATGGCTTAGTACTAGAAACTAATTTTCTCTCAAGTCTAATGTTTTGTATTCACAACCTTGTGGTCCGCAATATTTTCCAACATATACTGCCTTTGGTCTATACAAAGCTGGTTTTGGTGCAGCTTCGGCAAATTTCTCTTCTATGATATGTGCTGCCCATCCTGCAACTCTTGAAATGGCAAAAATTGGAGTGTTAAGGTCAACTGGAATCTTTAGCATATAGTAAATTGATGCACTGTACAAATCTACATTAGGATAAATGTCTCGTCCTTTCTGTGATTTCATTTCTGAAATTGTAGTCATTTCGACTTTTTCTGTCATGTCAAACCATGGTTCTTTGGTTTTTTCAGCTAACTTTCTTGATAATTCTTTTAGAACTTGTGCTCTAGGATCATAAGTCTTGTAAACTGCATGTCCCATTCCCATTATTCTTTCACCTTGATTCATCTTTTCTTTAATCCATGGTTCAACTTTATCTAAATCTCCAATCTCAAGGAGCATCTTCATCACTTCTGTATTTGCACCTCCGTGAAGTTCTCCACTAAGAGCCCCTATTGCAGCACTTGAAGCTGAGTACATGTGTGCTCTAGTTGATGCAACTTGTCTTGCAGTAAATGTTGATGCGTTGAAAGTATGGTCTGCATGTAAAATCAAACAAACATCAAAAATTCTTTCAACTTCTGGATCTGGTTTTTCTCCTGACATCATATAAAGGAAATTTGCTGCATGATTCAGAGATGAATTCGGATCTACAATTTCTAATCCATTTCTAATTCTTTGCCAACTTGCAATAATGGTTGGAACTTTTGCAATTAGATTGATTGCTTTATCATAACTTGCTTCTTTGTTTGCAAACTCTTCATCGTAATATCCTGCTAAAGCAGAAACAAATGCTTGAAGCATATCCATTGGATCAGCATCTTTTCTCCAATTTCCCATGTTTTTTTGCATTTGTTTTGGAATGTATCTGGCCTCAACCAATTTTGAGTTAAATTCGTCTAATTGTTGTTTAGTTGGTAATTTGTCATATAGCAGCAAATATGCTGTTTCTTCAAATGTAGAATTTTTTGTAAGATCTAAAATATCATATCCTCTGTAAATCAGCTTGCCTTTTTCCCCATCAATGTTTGAAATCTTGGTATCAGCTACCTCAATTCCTCGTAAACCGATGTTTTTGGTCTCCATACTTGAGCCTAGCAAAATTCTTCTATTATATTTTCGCCAAGATTTTGTCTATGAAGTTTAGTAATTAGTCTAATATGCCAACTTTCGGTCATAAATGAGAATTTTTAATCAAAAATTAATGAATAGAGAAGAGCGCAAGAATTTGCAAAAACTCGATGATCTAATTCTTAATGCTTCAGAAAATGAATTAGAAAAAATTCAAGAAATTGATCATCAGACACAACTTGAAGGTGCATCATTATATGATGTCTATATTGATTCTAGTTCTCTGATTAATCAAAGCATCAAAAAACCATTTAGAGATTCTTGACTTTCCATTCTTCATTTAAATGAGGGTTTGTAGATTTCCAAAATATCTTGGCCGTATCTAAAACAAAAAAGACGACTAAAAAAACCACAAAAAAGACCACCAAAAAACCTGCAGTAAAAAAACCTGCAAAAAAGACTGTCAAAAAAACTACTAAGACAGCAGCCAAAAAAACAACTGCTAAAAAAACAGCAAAACCAAAGAGAACCAAAGTAATTTGTATTTCTCATAAAGAAGATTGTGATGGAATCAGTTCTGCTGCATTAATTAGACAAGCATTTGGTGGTGATGCCATACTAGTTGATTACCCCGGTCAGATGGAGGCATTGCAACAAGTAGTTTTAGATGAAAAATTAAAATCATTATACATTTGTGATTTGGGACTCAGCAAAAAAACACAAGATGAATTTTTAGAAATTATGGCTACTTTGAGAAAAAACAAAGTTTCAGTTACCTATATTGATCATCATGACCTTGATCCTAATGTTGTTAAAGAATTAAAAAAACTCAAAGTCAAAGTCGTACATGATATCAATGAGTGTGCCTCTGTTTTAGTATACTCTACATTCAAATCAAAACTCAATGATCATGCTTCCTTTATTGCTGCATGTGCTGCAATTACTGACTATATGGAAACTAGGCCAATTGGTGCAAAATTACTCCAAATCTATGACCGCCAGTTTGCACTAATTAGCGCCACAGTCTTGACATACAATATTGTTGGCCATCAAAAAGAACCTGATTATCTTTTGTATCTTGTAGAAGAATTAGCAGATTCAAAATTCCCACATGAAATCCCAAATACTTTTGAATTTGCACAAATTCAAGTTGGAAAACTAGCTGAAATGATTGCCAAAGTCAAAAAAGGTATGAAAACCATGAAAAATCTTGGATATATGGAAATTGTTGATGCCGGTGCAAGTGGTGCAGTTAATTTTGTAATGGGATTATCTGGTAAAGATGTTGGAGTTGCCTACAAAGAAAGAGTTGATCATGGAATCTATGCTGTGTCTGTAAGGGGTTCTAAAGACTGTAAAGTTCACTTGGGAAAAATTGTTAATGTTTTGGCAACTGACCTTGGTGGCTCTGGTGGTGGCCATGACAAAGCATGTGGTGCAGTAATTCCAAAACCAAAAATAAAAAAATTCATCACAGAATTAAATAAAAAAATAAAATAATTACTGTAAGAATCTAGGAATCTTTTTTGCAAGATGTGAAATTGATACTCTTCCAGGCCCGGCTACAATTATTGCAAGAACTGCAGCTAACATAACCAAATCCCATTCCCATCCTCCTTTGGAAACAAAGAAACCATTTTCCCATCTAATGTGAAATATTGCTCCAAGCAAAATCACTGCAAAAACTGTGCTCGTAATTCTTGTCAGAACTCCTACTACAAGGAATATTCCTCCAATTAATTCTGCCAGAGCAATTGGCAATTGCATCTCAGGTGGAATTCCAATACTAATTAACCACTCTTGCCAACTAGGATCAAATTTCTTCAAACTATGTACAATGAATATCACTCCAATTGAAGCACTAATTCCCCAGTGAGTAATATCATGCAGGACATTTTCCTTTAGCGAAGCGCTAGTATTCATGCGTTGAAATTTTTGAAATTTATTAAAAGGCTTTTTCCAAATTAGCCTCAAAATTGGAATAATTTTTTAATATTTTCTAGACGTAAATTTTTCAAAATTGAACTTGAAGATACTTGCACCTATTGTTGTAATTGGTGTTGCCCTTGTAGTGCTAACTATGGTTCTTCAAGATGATTCTACTGAAGTCACAACGACAACAATGGAACCAGTTTCAATGGATTCTTCTGAATTGAGAATAATGGAAACTGATGGAATCAAACACAGTATTCCATTAGATAAGATCAAAGGCGGTGGTCCTCCAAAAGATGGAATTCCCTCAATTGACAATCCTGTTTTTGCAGAAATTTCTGATTCTCATTTTGTTTCTGATTCCGATACTGTAATTGGATTGGAAATTAACGGAGAAGCAAAAGCTTATCCTCTTTTCATACTTGTTTGGCATGAAATTGTAAATGATGAAGTTGGTGGTGTTCCTGTCTCTGTAACTTATTGTCCGCTATGTTATACCAATCAAGTCTTTGAGAGAAAAATTGATGGACAAACTGTAGAATTTGGAACTTCAGGAAAATTGTACAACAGTAATCTGCTCATGTATGATAGATTAACCGAATCTTATTGGAGTCAGGCACTTGGTGAGGCTGTTAAAGGAGAACTTACTGGCTACAAACTTGATTTGGTTCCATTTGATGTGATTACATGGGGTGATTGGAAGAAACTCTATCCTGATACTTTGGTATTGACAACTGATACTGGTCACCTTCGCTCTTATGCTACTGATCCTTATGGAAATTATTACACAGAATCTCGAATAATGTTTCCAGTAGAAAATAAGGATGATAGGATGCATCCTAAAGAAATCATTCTGGGATTCAATCATAATGATATCTACAAAGCTTACAAACAAAGTGATGTTGAATTAAATATTGTAATTAATGATATAGTTGGGGACACTCCAATAGTGTTAGTGTCATATTTTTCTGAAAACTCTAGAGCCTTTGATAGAACTGTGAATGAAGACATCTTAGATTTTGAGTTTCGTGATAGTAAAGTAATTGATGTTAAAACAAATTCTGAATGGAATTATGATGGATTGGCAATATCAGGAACACTTCAAGGAGAACAATTACAAAGATTACCAATGTCTCCTGGGTTCTGGTTTGAATGGGTTGCATTTCATCCTGAAACTCTAGTTTATGGTGAAACTTGATGAAACCAATTCAAAAGGCATCCCTTGTTGGTGGAATTACAATTGCTGTGTATCTTTTTGTTGTTGTTATTACAACTCCTGCATTAGAACCACATGCTGCAATAAGTGCTGCATTTCAGATAAACTCTATTGTAATCATTGGAATGGGTATTGGAATTGGTTTGCAAGTTTTCTTGTCTGAAAAAAGCAAAATGTTAGGATGTAAACTAGACATCAAGAATAAAACATTTGGTGGAAATTCTGGCAGTACTGCAGCTACTTCCTTTTTCTCCTTCTTTTCTCTAGTTCCACTCGGTTGTTGTGGTTGGTGGCTCTATGCATTATCATTGCTTCCAAGCGTTGTTGGAACTGGAGTTTCTGCCGTACTAATTGAATACAGTCAAGTTTTGGCATATCTGGGATTGGCCATTATCTTTGGATTTGCAGGACTGACTGCATACAAGCTTAGACGTGAGCAACGATTACAATCACTTAATTCAATTTAATTGAAAATGCCAAGAGTTCTCCCTTGCTTTTACTAAGGAATTTAGCAATTTTAGCCATAAATCCATACTTTTTGTCTCTCATTTTTACTGCCTCTTTTGTTCTCTCTTCATCAAGAATTGTAGCAGTTCCTGAATCCCATTCTCCAGTAATACTTCCCTTGAAAGTACATGTGGCAATTCTCACATTTTGATTATTTCTTAACCGCTTTACTTTTCCTGTTTGATCTCTTGTTACAACTAAAATCAAATCATCTTTAATTACAAACCAAACTGGTGTTCTAACTGGTTGTTCGTTTTTTCTGTATGTCTCAAGTGAAATGCATTTTTCTGATTGAATGTCTTTTGGATTCATGTTTTTTCTAGTTTTTCATCCTTCAAATAATTTTCTTAATTCATCTATATGATCTGATTATGCAAACTCTACTATTGCATCAATCTCTGTCATTGAATCTAGAGGCAAACTAGCAACACCTACTGCAACTCTAGAGTGTTTTCCTTTTTCTCCAAACACATCAAAGAACAAATCTGATGCAGGATTGATAACTTTTGGTTGCATTGTAAACTCTGGAACTGAATTTACAAATCCTGATAGTTTTACAATTTTTGTTACTTTTTCAAAATCTCCCAATTCTCTTTTGATTTGAGCTAGTATATTGATTGCACATATTTTGGCTGATTTTTGAGCAGTTTCAAGATTCTCATCTGAAACCTTTCCAGTAAATGCTACTTTGCTATCTTGCAGTGGAATTTGGCCAGATATGAAAAGCAAGTTTCCTGATTTTACTGCTGGTATGTAATTTCCTGCAGGGACTGGTGCTTCTGGAAGAGTAATTCCTAATTCTTTTAGTTTTTCTTCAATCACGATAAACGTGCGTACTTTTGGCTGATTTTAGTTTTTACTTATTTTGATGTGTACTTTTTCACCCTTGGTAGAGTTGTTTTGAAAGACTGTTCGGGTTTTGTAACCTTGTTTTTGAAGACATCCATTCAAAATTGACACCCATGGTAAGGAATGTCCGCTATTTAGCTTGGATTCAATTGTAATATTCTTAGAATTTGCTTCAAAGTTCACATGTCCTGAACAAGTAATCTGCAGTACTGCATCCATTATCTCAATGACCTCATCAAGTGATTTTGATTTTAGGGAAATTCCATTTTTTTCTAATAGTTTGAACATGTCATTTTCTGGTTTTTTTGATATCATCGTTGAATTTAGTATGTATGATAATCCTGACTCGTTTACAGTTCTAATAATTTTGTAAATCTCTTGGGCTTCTGCTTTTGTCATGTCTGCTAATGCTTTTGTTTTTGTTGCATTCTTCCAAATATTGGCAAAAACTTTTTCTTGATTTATTCCAAGAATTTCTGTTGATGAAAATATTGCTCCCTTACCATTATCGTTGTTTACCATCAAGAGTTCTGTCTCATCAAATATGAAACAATTTTGTGTTATTTCTGATGCTCTAATTTCAACACCATCGGGAATTGTTCTATATGCTTCAGAACAAATCTGGGATGCTGGTACAATTACTTTGACATCTAAGTTTCTTCTAACAACTGATAATAATTGCTCTTTGCATTCAGCAAGCAATCCTAAACCCCATTGGTCTGCCATGATTTTGATTGATGACTTGGAACCTTCAATCATTGTTTGAAGTTGAGATAACACATTGTTTGCACTAAGATGAAAATATCTTTTTTCTTCAGAACCTCTGGATTTTCTGCTTTCTTCACTAGCCTTTTTCAAATTTGAGACTAGAGTATTCATTGCATTTACTTTATTGATTTGTTCATGAATGATTCCATCAAAAGCATCTTCAGGTGCAATTGCTGTACACATGATAGGTTTGCTTTTAGAAATAATTGCTAGTTTTTTATTTTCAAGTTTGAGTAAAGTTGGGTAAATTTTTGTTCTAGGAATTTCTGAATAATATGCTAATTCACTAGCAGAAATGGTTCCTTTGGAGATTAATGCGACATATGCCTGTGCTTCGTATTTGCTTAATCCAAATTCTTCTAAACTGACCGTTAATGCGTGCTCATTTACCATGATTATACTTGATTTGTTATTAGGTAAAATTGAGAGCTAAATTCCTTTGCACAAGTACTCAAAAAAATTCAAAATTGTATCTGCAGATAGGTGTAACTGTGGTTACTAAATTCCTTGATACAAGGCCCTCATATACAAAATCTTGATCAAAAAATTGGTATGTTGGTCAAATACAATATTGATGACATTGAATGTGGGAATATCTCTCATTCTGTAACACTTGTTCCTAGATTAGAATATTCTGTAGATCTCTTAGATGAAATTGTAGATGTTTTAGGTAAAGAACGAGTCAATTTAAAAAACTCTAACAAACAACTGGCAAGTGATTTTGATGAATCCGATAAAACCCATCATGAAGCATTACAATTAGAAAGAACAATCACCTTTTCATTTGAAATACTAACTCAAATTCAAAAACAAACAAAAAGAATCTCTGGCATTACCAGTATTCCTGAAGTTTTACCCTCATCAATTCCTATGATTAGGACAATTAGTGCTCAATTATTTGACATTGCTCCAAATTGTAGTCAAAAATTATCTGAATTATCTGTACATCTGGGAAGTATCGTACTTGATTCTGCCGCATTAACAAAGGCCAGATTTGATTTTAGTCAATCTAATGAAGAGTCCTCAACTCTGCTTGATGAAGTAAAATTGATGGTGGACTCTAAAATTAGTAAGCAGTACCCTAATCTTGATTTTTTTAAATTATGTAACACTTGAACATGATTAACAGTAAACGTGATTTTTCAAAGGATTTAGAACGAATAAAATCAATTTCATCAAAACTAGACAAGAAAATTTCTGAAGCAAAACCTTCTGATGAGAGCAAAATTGACAAACTGTCTCTTGAAGAACTTCAAGATTTAGATAAAATTGTAGGATTGGCTAATTTCATGCTCACCAAATATCAAGACAAAAAAGAGATGCGCTCAATTCTCAAGGGGTTTGTTGAGATTATCTCTGATTCTGCAAAATCTCTTGAAGATATTGATGATGAGGTTTCAGAATTAATTCTAGAGGCTGAAGATTCTATAGGTAAGGTCAAAGACATGCATGTGCATATCTCTGATAAATCTGATTTTAAGAAGAAATATCATAATGGCCCTGATTATGATGAACATGAAACAAGTGCAATTAATTTAACCAATATTGCGAGAGAGATTAACACCGTAGAATACCAACAAAATTCTCAAGGACATACTGCGTAGGTAAGAAAGATGAGTTTAGCCCCCCAAGAATTAGAAAATACTGCTAGCAAATATGCTTCTGAAGCAATCAAGTTTGATTCTCAAGGAGCACGAGGCATGGCAATTACGCACTATCAACACGCAATAGACTCCCTTGTAAAATTACTACAACTATATCCTAACAGCAAACTTAATCCAATTTACAAAGAAAGATGTAACTCTTATCATCATAGAATTGAAGCACTGCAACAGGCACATGGTGTTGAGCCTGCAGTAGATCCTAAAGCCTCTGCTGAAGAGCAAAAAAAATCTGTTCAAAGACAAGAGGCAGAAAATGACTTTGAAGACCTTGTAATGAAAGAAAAACCTGATGTTACATGGGACCAGGTTATTGGCTTAGAAGATGCAAAATCAGCTTTACGTGAATCAATTGTTTATCCAACTAAAAGACCAGACTTGTTTCCACTTGGATGGCCAAAAGGAATGCTGCTTTATGGACCACCAGGAACTGGAAAGACCATGCTTGCAGCTGCAACTGCAAACGAAATGGATGGTTATTTCATCAATGTAGATGCATCATCTATGATGAGCAAATGGCTAGGTGAAGCAGAAAAGAATGTTTCAAAATTATTTGATATGGCAAGACATTATGCTGAAAAAGAAGGCAAACCAGTAATCTTGTTTGTAGACGAAGTTGACTCTCTTCTAGGTTCTAGAAATAGTGAGGTTGGCGGAGAAGTAAGAACCAAAAATCAATTCTTAACTGAAATGGATGGAGTTAATGGAAAAGGAAAAGATTTGATGCTTTATGTAATTGGGGCAACAAACAAGCCTTGGAGTCTTGATTGGCCATTTTTGAGAAGATTCCAAAAGAGAATCTATGTTTCATTACCAACACAAGAAGCAAGAGAGAACTTGTTCCAGCAATACACTGCTCCTCTTAGAAAAGATTACAGAGTAAATACTGCAGATTTGGCAAAATTATTTGATGGATACAGCGCAAGTGATATCAAAGACATCTGTCAAGCAGCACAAATCAAAACAGTTCATGAAATTTTCAATTCTCCAGATTATCACGAACCAGTAGAGGGTGAAGAACCAGTTCAACCAAGAGAACTCACTACAGCTGATTTCAAAGAAATCATGGCAAGAAGAAAACCAAGTGTTTCAGTTGAAATGATTCGTGCATATCATAAATGGAGCGAAGAATTCCAAGCACTTTAGAATTCAGCGATCAGATTTTTAAAATTTCATTTCTCCAAAAACTTAAATTCACATTCTTGCGGACTTTACGAGGGTCACTATAACTACAAAGAAATCAATCCACGCAAACAAGCATGGAAAGCTGATCTTTGATGATGGTACTGTTCTTGATGGCGAAGGTTTTGGTTATTCAACAACTGTTTTTGGTGAAATTGTATTCAATACTGGAATGGTAGGGTATACTGAAGCACTAACTGATCCATCTTACAAAGGTCAAATTCTTACACTAACTTATCCTCTAGTTGGCAATTATGGTGTTCCCGATCCAAAAATTGTTGATGAAGATAGTATTCCAAAATACTTTGAGGCAGATAAGATTCAAGCTAGAGGTCTTGTAGTCCATGAACTATCTCATACTGCAAGTCATTGGAATCTATCAATGACTTTAGATGAATGGATGTATAATGAAAAAATTCCTGGAATCGCTGGAATTGATACTAGATCAGTAACTAAAAAACTTCGAAGCAGTGGCGTCATGATGGCTGCCCTTGTTGTTTCAGATGAAGAAATTGATGTTGAAAAAGTGAAAAAGGAACTTTCTGAGGCTACAAATTACAATTCAGAGCAGTTTATGGATTCAGTTTCAACCAAAGAAGAGAAAATCTATGGCAGTGATGAGCCAACAGTAGTTGTTATTGATACTGGTGCAAAGTTTGCAATTTTACGAAATGTACGAGATATTGGTTACAAGGCAGTCCTAGTTCCATGGGATACTTCATATGAAAAAATAATGTCTTATAATCCAAAAGGAATTGTTCTAAGCAGTGGACCTGGTGATCCACAAAACTGTCCTGCAACAATTGAGACAACTAAAAAATTAATTGAAAATGATATTCCTACACTTGGAATTTGTTTAGGAGCTCAAATTATTGGCATTGCAGGAAAAACTGAAACTTACAAACTAAAATATGGACACAGAGGACAAAACAAACCTTGTGTTAACTTGGAAAATAATCAAGTTTATGTTACAAGTCAGAATCATGGTTATGGAATAAAACCTGAATCACTTGAAAAATCTGATTTTAATTTATGGTTTACAAATGCTGATGACAAAACAGTAGAAGGAATAAAACACAAATCAAAAAAATGTATTGCAGTTCAATTTCATCCTGAAGCTGCACCAGGTCCTTATGATTGCAAATTTGTCTTTGAAGAACTAAAACAACTAATGGAGAAATAAAAATGCCAAAAAACGAATCACTAAACAAAATTCTTGTCCTTGGTAGTGGCGCCATAAAAATTGGTGAAGCTGGTGAGTTTGATTATTCTGGAAGTCAATGTCTAAAAGCAATTCATGAAGATGGACTCAAAAGTGTCTTGATAAATCCAAACATTGCAACTATACAAACTGATACAAGATTTGCTGACCAAGTGTATCTTCTCCCAGTAAATCCACAATACGTTGAATCCATTGTTGAAAAAGAAAGACCTGATGGAATCATGTTGGCATATGGTGGTCAGACTGCACTGAATTGTGGTGTCAAACTAGAAGAAGCTGGAATTTTGCAAAAATATGGTGTCAAAGTTCTTGGAACTCAGGTTCAAGGCATCAAAAACACTGAGGATAGGCAGCTCTTCAAAGACCAAATGACTGAGGCAGGCGTACCTGTTCTCAAGAGCAAAACTGTGACTAATTTTGATGATGCAAAGAAGACCGCCGAAGAACTAGGCTATCCTGTCATCATTAGAGTGGCATATACTCTGGGTGGTAGAGGTGGAGGAATTGCTCACAATGAGATTGAATTACATGAAATTGTTGAACGTGGTCTTAACGCAAGTCTTGTTGGCCAAGTCCTAATTGAGGAATACATTGGCCATTGGAAACAAATCGAATATGAAGTAATGCAAGATTATGATGGCAACAACGTAATTGTTTGTAATATGGAAAATGTTCTTTCAATGAAGGTACATACTGGTGATAATATTGTAGTTGCACCATCTCAGACAATTAACAATCATGAATATCACATGTTGCGTTCAGCAGCTTTGCGTGCAACAAAACATGTTGGAATTGTTGGTGAATGTAATATTCAATATGCATTAGATGCAGATTCAGATAGATATGTGGCAATAGAAATTAATCCGCGCCTTTCTCGCTCTTCTGCTCTTGCAAGTAAAGCAACAGGTTATCCCCTTGCATACATGTCTGCAAAGATTGGATTGGGTTATAGTTTACCTGAACTTGTAAATAGAATTACAAAAAGCACAACTGCTTGTTTTGAACCCTCACTTGATTACATTGTTTGTAAACATCCAAGATGGGACTTTTCAAAGTTTGATCAAGTTAATCGAAAACTTGGAGTAACAATGAAATCTGTTGGAGAAGTCATGGCAGTTGGACGAACATTTGAAGAATCATTACAAAAAGCAATCAGAATGCTTGACATCGGAAACGATGGACTTGTGCTAAATCGTTCAAACGGTAAAAAATACAATGAAGAAGAGATTGAAGAAAAACTCTCACACCATGATGATCAAATTCTATACAATGTAGCAATTGCCCTAAAAATGGGAATCTCATCTGATAGAATTTACAAACTTTCATCAATAGATCCTTGGTTCATTCAAAAGATACAAAACATTGTTGATGCTGAAGCAAAACTCAAAGAATCAGAGTTGAATGAATCTCTGATGTGGGAAACCAAAAAACTTGGATTCTCAGATAAACAGATTGCTCGTGTAAAGGAGAAAACTCCTGATGAAATACGTGAAATACGCAAGAAATTAGGCGTGATTCCCTCTGTCAAGCAGATTGATACTCTTGCAGCCGAATGGCCAGCAGTAACAAATTATCTGTATCTGACATATGGTGGATATTCTCATGATATTGAAATCCCAAAAGATGACCAGGGAATTGTAGTAGTTGGTGCTGGCCCTTACAGAATAGGAAGTAGTGTCGAGTTTGATTGGGGAACTGTAAACATGGTTTGGGGTCTGCAAGAAAATGGTGAAAAGAATGTCTCAGTCGTCAATTGCAATCCTGAAACAGTATCAACTGATTATGATATTTGTACAAGACTATACTTTGAGGAACTAACCCAAGAAAGATTACTTGACATTACAGACTTTGAGAATCCAAAAGGTGTCATTACTTGCGTTGGAGGACAAACTGCAAACAATTTGACTCCTGGACTAGCTGAACGTGGAATCAATATTTTGGGAACATCAGCTCATGATGTAGATAGAGCTGAAGACCGTTCAAAATTTAGTGCTGAATTAGATAAACTACACATTGGTCAACCAAGATGGCAAGCATTCTCTAATCTTAATGAGGCAAAATCATTTGCACAAGAAGTTGGTTTCCCAGTTATAGTTAGACCATCTTATGTTTTGTCTGGAGCTGCAATGAAAGTTGTATGGTCTCAAGATGAACTAAAAACATATGTTAAAGAGGCAACTGATGTATCGCCTGATCATCCAGTTGTAATCTCAAAATTCATGTTAAATTCTCTAGAAGTTGATGTTGATGGAATTAGTAATGGCAAAGAAGTAATTATTGGAGCAATTGTTGAGCACATTGATAGTGCAGGCGTTCACTCTGGTGATGCAATGATGTGTATTCCTCCATGGAGATTAAGCAACAAAATAATTGAGACAATTACTGATTATACTAAACGAATAGCTTTGACCTTTAATGTCAAAGGACCATTTAATCTACAGTTCCTGATTAATGATGACCATGTCTATGTCATAGAGCTTAACATCCGTGCATCACGTTCAATGCCTTTTGTCTCAAAACTGGTTAAAACCAACTTGATTTCCTTGGCATCCAAGGCTATTTTGGACAAACCCCTGCCTAAAATCCCAGAAAACAAGTGGCAGAAAATCCATAATTACGGAATCAAGGTTCCGCAATTTTCATTCATGCAGTTAGATGGTGCAGACATTGCATTGGGAGTTGAGATGCAATCAACGGGTGAAGCTGCTTGCTTTGGTACTAGCTTCTATGATGCACTATCAAAGGGACTGACTTCAGTTGGATACAAACTACCTAAAACAGGAACTGCTGTAGTTACTGTTGGAGGAACAGAGAACAAAGAGAAGTTGTTATCCTCTATTGCAAAACTAAAACAACTTGGTTTCAAGATTATGGCAACAGAGCATACTGCAGAATTCTTTGAAGAAAAACTTGGAGGAATAGAAATTGTTCACAAGATTTCAGAACCTGGGCGTCAACCAAACATTGCTGATTTGCTTTATGAAAGAAAGATTGACTTTATCATAAACATTCCAAGTACTTCTACAATAGAAAAGTACGTTGGAATGCTTGATGATGAATATCAAATTAGAAGAAAAGCAATTGAGCTTGGAATTCCTGTTTTGACTACACTAGAGCTTGCTGACTCATTTGTCAAGACATTAGAGTGGCGTAAAAACAATCAAACTACAACTGACCCAATAGAGCCATACGATAAGATAGAATAATTCTAAAAAACATAAACGATACCATCTGAATTAAAAATTATGGCAAAAAAGTTCTCTGATGATGAACTAGATGAGATTCTAAATAGAATTGACAAGTTTGAAACAGATGGTATACGCTATGTCTATCTCAAAGACGAAGTAAAGAAGAATTTTATTAAAATCAAGATTGCCGAATTCAAACTCAAAGATATTCTGGTATTTTTAGATGAAAACAGTCTCGTTCAGAGAATTCCTTTTGATGACAAGCCTGGATTTCATGATCTGACTTTGTATCGAATAACTGAGAAAGGAAAAGAACTCTTGGAGAATTTTACTAGGACTCCTGATGATGATTGGAAGAAGAACAGTTATCCTGCAACTGTGATTTGTCAGAACTGTGGATATTCCTATTCTGTTAGAATTGCGTATTCAGAAACTGTAAAGACTTGGGCAAAATCCCAGAGATGCCCCAACTGTGCACAGAAAGGCACTTTTGTCACCTTGATGTAATTGTCAAAAACCCTGATGATACTCAATTGTGCATTTTAGAGAACTTGATCAATAATTGACTCATTTCCAATAATTGTTCCATCTAGTGTTACAATTCTAGCTGATGCAACTGATTTGATTCTGTCAATTATTGGTGAGATTGATTTTTTGTATCTTCTTCTATGTGTTGCATAAAAGTACTTGTTAAATGATGGAATGATTGTAATTTCCAACTCTCCTGATTTGTTTGGAAATATTTTTTCTTTTTCTGTTTTAAGTGAAACCCAGACTCTTTGTCCATTAATTATGGAGTCCTCATCAAAGAAAACCGGATGGACATGGCCCATGATGATTTTATCTACATGTGAGAAATTCTCTGATGGCATTGTATGTCCATGTGTTAGTAAAACATTTTCTTCAACCATTCCAGTTGAACTGATCATTGAGATGTTATCGGGAACCAATCTCTGAATGTTTGCGTCATGATTTCCAGGAACCAAAGTTACATCACATCTCTTTGAAATCTCTTCAAAGAACTTTGGAACCTCATCCCACTCGCTTTTTGCAATACTCTTGACACTGGACTTTACATCTCCAAGCAAAATTACGGTATCTGGTTTTTCTGAATCAATTATTTGTGATATCTCTGAGATGGTCTCATTTATCGTAGAGTTTTTACCAATGAAAATCTCATTTGCTGACATTGAGCTCTCAAAACCAATGTGTATATCAGTAATGACTAGATTCTTTTTTTCTCCTTCTAGGATTAACGCAGGTTTTGAAGGAATTATTCTTGTTTGCAGCATCAAGGTTATACTCTAGATATCTGATTAAATCCTTATGAAACAAGACCCAGACAGAGTAGAGACGCTAGTATCTGAAGGACGTGTAAAACAGCATGTTTTTGAGCCCAGCGGACGCAAAATCTGGACTGTTGTTGGCAAAGGAAAGGAATATTGGATTGATCCTCAAGGAAAGTATTGTTCCTGTCCTGGATTTTACTTTGGGAAACTAAATTCTAAAAAATCATGTTATTGTCTGGATTCAGCACAGCTTGCAATCAAGGAAAAGAAATTTGAGAGAATAGTGTTTTCAGATGAAGAATTTTCTGATTTTGTATCAGGATTAGTGTCTGATCTGTAAGAATTTTTTTATTCGAACTTGTTATTTACTAGAAATTCCAATATTCTATTATGAATGACGACCAACGTAATGCCCAAATAGAAAAAATAGCAAATGAGATGCTACATGATAATCTCTCAGTTGATGAAGAAGATGAATCAAAGTTTGTAAAATACAAAGACCAAGTAAAGCAGGACTGTGGGCTTAATGACGAAGATTCAATGAAACTAGTCTATGAGGCATTATTGTATCGTAAAATGAAGACAACTAGCTCTCATGATTATTTAGAAAAAGGCAATGAGTTTGGTGCTGGATTCAGCTAAAACTCTAAAGTGGAATAGATTCTATATCGTCTTTTGAAACGCCTTTCCACAAACCAATCATTCCTTCTGGTTCAACCTCTTCTACTTTGGTAATCTGTTGAATCTTGATTTGATTTGGTGCTGGTCCTGGTGGCCATAATTGAACCATGTAATCTCCCACATTGCCAACTTTGGTTGGTATTCCCATGGTGATCTTTGCCTCAGAACATCCTTTTGCAATCAAGGCATCAGTTGCTTTTTGTTTGAGATCCATTTTTCCATGCAAGAAAAGAAAAAAATCCCTTTCAGTATCAATTTCTGTCATGAAAATACTAATTTTTTAAACTAAATCAACCTTTCTTGAACTACTCTCCAAAAACGGTTAAATTACAATATGAGAGAGTTGCAATTGTGAAGATCTACACTGTAGGAAGCAAATCCTTTGTAACAAGCTTTCAGCTAGCAGGAGTTCCAGGTAAAATTACTGAAACTCCTCAAAAAGCATTAGATGAAATCAGAACATTGACTGATGACTCTGATGTTGGTCTAATTTTAGTAAGTGATGATATCACAGAATCAATTAATGATGAATTGACTGCACTTAGAGCAGAAAAATCAACTCTGGTATTTGCATTGCCAGCAACTGGTAGTGAGAAATCTGAAGTTGACTATAGAGTTATGCTCAAGAAGATTCTAGGCGTATAGTTCAATCTACTTATAGTTCTATTTTCTAATGCCTTTGATGAAAACTGCATCAGTAAAAGAACCATCTGTAATTTCAGTTGATGATACTCAAAAACCAACTTTGAAGTCCGGTGAAATAATGGTTCAAATGTATGCATGTGGAATATGCGGTTCTGATTTAGAAAAAGTGTATGGACAATATGGACAACCATCAATGAGATTAGGACATGAACCTGCTGGTGTAGTTGTTGAAGTCGGTTCTGGTGTTACTGAATTTGCTAAAGGAGACCGTGTCTTTACACATCATCATGTTCCATGTTATGATTGTCATTTATGCAGTCACGGAAATGAAACAATGTGCCAAAAATATTCAGAGACAAATCTCACTCCTTGTGGACTGTCCGAAGAATATGTTGTTCCCGCATGGAATGTTGCACACGGTGGTGTTTTGAAAATTTCTGACTCTCTTAGTTTTGAAGAAGCTGCCATGATTGAACCATTAGCATGCTGTGTTAGAGCTTGGAACAAGTACAGCTACCAAGAAGGAGATTCTGTTGCAATTTACGGAGTAGGTCCAACTGGAATGATGCATGTAATGCTAGCTCAAACAAAAAAGTTTGATAAAATATTTTGTTTTGATGTAAATGAATTCAGATTAGACTTTGCAAAAAAATTCAACATTACAGACGCAATGCATTCTACTTATGAGAATAGAAAACAAAAAGTTCTAGATGAAACCGAGAATAGAGGCGTAGATGTGGCAATTGTGGCTACAAGCAGTCTCAAAGCACTTGAAGATGCAATTGATATGGTTAGAAAAGGCGGTGCTGTAATGATGTTTGGAGTCCCAACAAAGGGCGCAACAATGAATCTTGATATGAGCAAAGTTTACTCTAAGGAAATCACTTTGGTTACAAGTTATGCAGCTTCGGATGCTGACACCAAAGAAGCATTGGAACTAATTGAATCAGGAAATATTCCAGTAAAACAGCTAATCACTCACACCTATCCTATTGATGATACCCAAAAGGCATTTGATCATGCTAGAACAGGAGACAATGCCATGAAGATAATCGTTACAAAATAAGAAAGGCTTAAGAATAGCCAGAAATTTTTCGTATTCGAAGACAAATGGATTGGGGATTAAAAAACAGACTAGCACAAATTATCAAACCTCAAAATAATCGTGCACTAATGTTAGCAGTTGATCACGGATACTTTCTTGGTCCAACTGAAAAATTAGAAAATCCAAAAAAAGTAATTGCTCCACTTTTGAAACACTGTGACTCTTTGATGTTGACACGTGGTGTTCAAAGAACATCAGTTGACGCAAACACAGACACTCCTATGGTTTTGAGAGTTTCAGGTGGTTCTAGTATTATTGGAGATGACTTATCTCAAGAAGACATTACAGTATCAATTCAAGATGCAATTAGACTCAATGCAAGCGCACTTGCAATGTCTATCTTTGTTGGTTCAAAATATGAATACCAAACAATTGTCAATCTTGGAAAACTAGTTTCTGAAGCAGAACAATACGGAATTCCTGTATTGGCAGTAACTGCAGTAGGAAAAGAGCTTGGAAAAGATGCAAGATATCTTTCACTTGCATGCAGAGTAGCAGCAGAACAAGGCGCTCACATTGTCAAGACTTACTATTGTGAAAATTTCGAAAAAGTTGTTCAATCATGCCCAGTTCCAATCATAGTTGCTGGTGGAAAGAAGATTCCTGAACGCGATGCAATGCAGTTAACATACAATGCAATCAAAGGTGGTGCCGTTGGAGTTGATATGGGTAGAAACATCTGGCAATCTGAACATCCTGTTGCTATGATTAAAGCAGTAAAAGCAATTGTTCATCAAAATTACAACGTCGACCAAGCATACAAGATGTATCAAAAATTGGTTGCTGAAGAATCAAAAAGGACACCAAAATCAAAAGGTAACAAACCAAATCAGAAAAAATCAAAGAAACAAAATAATCAGAAAAAGCAAAACAATCAGAATAAACCACAACAAAAGAAATCAAAGAAACAAAACAATCAGAAAAAATCAAACAAACAAAACAAACCAAATCAAAACAACCCAAAACAAAATAAACCTAATCAAAACAACTCAAACAAACCAAATCCTGCAAAGAAATAATCATCCTTCAATCTTTGAAAGATGAATGTGTGCAATCTTCCATGTTGGTTGTTTAACTAAAACAAATGTTGCTCTTCCCTTAATTGCCATATGTTCACCAGTGTAAGCTTTGGTATCTACTAACATTCCTTTCTGAATTAACTCCATTGCAACCACTGCTGCATCTCCAAAGATACTGATCTTAGGATTCTTGATCTCGTAACTATAGTCTGAAATACTAACAAATCTTAGTTCTTCAAGTTCTATAGTTGTTTGATAGTCTTTGAGGTCGTATGGTGGCAAATCACTAAAGCTTGAAAATTTTGGATCATTTAGATGAATGTCTCTTAATGGTGTAGTGTCTTTAGTAATTCCTGCCTGAAACAATGTCTCTATAACTTTGATAATTTCTTCGCTATCTGACAAAATGACCAACTTGCAATATGGAAATTATCAGTTTAAGTCTTCTGGAGACAGCTCACGATTATTTTTCTGAGAATCTTTATTAATTATTGATTGGTTTGATTTTTGATTTCAATGAGTACATTAAATGAAGCCCTTAGCAATGAATTGCTAGTCGTTCTACTGTAAAGTGTGCTCAAAATTTTAACACATTAAAATTATGGAGATTGAGTTGATGAGTAAAATGGAAAATATGATTGGTGCAAAGGCCCTGATGACTGCCATGGAAAAAGAAGGCGTCAAAGAAGTATTTGGCTTACCGGGAGGTGCAAATCTTCCAATGTATGATGAATTTGCTAGATGTAATATTAGACATATCTTGACAAGACATGAACAGTCAGCAGCACATATGGCTGATGGCTTTGGAAGAGTTAGCAGAAAACCAGGTGTATGTTTTGCAACATCAGGACCTGGTGCTACAAACATCTTAACAGGAATTGCAACAGCTCAAGCTGACTCTGCACCAATGGTAGCAGTTACTGGACAAGTTCCTACTCCAATGATTGGTAAAGATGCATTTCAAGAAAGTGACATCATTGGAATGGCAAATCCAGTTGTAAAATATGCATTTCAACCTAGACAGGCTTCAGAAATACCTGAAGTTGTAAAAAAAGGATTTTTCATTGCAGAGACTGGAAGACCTGGACCTGTTTTGATTGACATTCCAAAAGATGTACAACAAAACGAAGCTGAAATGGTATTTCCAGATGAATTTAAAATCCAAGGATATCATCCATGGACTGATCCTGATATTGTTGCAGTAGAAAAAGCAATCGATATGTTACTTCATTCTCAAAAACCAGTAATCTTGGCAGGTGGTGGAACAATCATTTCATCAGCTTTTGCTGAATTACAAGCTGTTGCTGAAGCATTAATGCTTCCTGTAGTGACCACCTTTAAAGGAAAAGGAGCATTCCCTGAAAACCATCCTTTGTCATTAGGTCCTATTGGAATGCATGGACATGCAGAGGCAAACAAAATCATGTCTGAGGCTGATTGTGTTTTAGCAATAGGAACTAGATTCTCTGATAGATCTGTTGGAACTTTTGAAGAATTTGAGAGAGGTCTTAAGATTATTCACATGGATGTTGATCCTGCTGAGATTGGCAAAAACCAAACAGCACAACTTGCAGTTGTTGGTGATGTACAGATGAATCTCAGAATAATGGTAAAATTACTTTTGCAAAAAGCAATCAAAAAGACTGAAGAGACTCCTTGGCTCAAACACGTCAAAGAAACTAAAGCCTACTGGAAAGAAAACTTGAAACTTCATCCAGGTGAAATGGGAGCAGCTAAAATCTTACGTAAACTTCGTGAAATCTTACCTAAAGAATCAATCATTACAACTGAAGTAGGACAACATCAAATGTGGGCTTCATTATTTTACGATGTAATTCAACCTGGAACTTTCTTTAGCTCTACTGGACTTGGTACAATGGGTTGGGGATTCCCAGCTTCAATTGGTGCCAAAGTAGCAAAGCCTGATGTTCCTGTTGTAGATATTGCTGGAGATGGAAGTTTTGCAATGACTGAAAACTCTCTTGCAACTGCAGTTTTAGAAGACATTCCAGTAATTGTATTTGTATTAAACAACTTTACATTGGGAATGGTAGCTCAATGGCAAAGAACATTTTATGATAGAAGAATGATTGGTGTAGACCAAGGAAAATACTGTCCTGATTATGTTAAATTAGCAAAATCTTACGGCGCACAAGGAATACGTGCACAATCAATGGATGAGCTTGACAAAGCAATCAAAGATGCATTAAGCAGCAATGTTGCAACAGTAATTGATATTCCAATTGATCCTGAAGAAGATGTATTGCCATTTGTTGCACCTGGAACTTCGCTTAAGGATATGATTTTACCATCATAGTGATTGATCATGTGGGCAATTCTTTCTATTTTAGTTGAAAACAAACCTGGAATCTTGTTCAAAGTAACCCATCTCTTTCGTGCAAGAGATTTCAATATTGATAGTATATCTGTAGGTGTAACTGAAAATCCTGAATATTCCAAAATGACAATCACTACTGTTGGCGATGAAAAGCAGATAGACCAGATTGTAAAGCAACTCGATAAAATGATTGATACTGTAAAAGTTGAGCGTTTAGATGAGCACAAAACTGTCTACAGAGAACTTAGTATTTTTAAGATTAAACTAAGTAATGCTAATGATAGTATGGAGATTAACAAATTAGCCAATGCATATGGTGGCAAAGTCCATGATGTGAAAAAAGACTCTATTATGGTAGAACTTACTGCCACTCCTGATCAAATCAAAGCATTTGAGGAATTAGCAAAACCATTCGGAATCCTTGATGTTGCAAGAACTGGTGTTGCAGCTTTGCAAAGGAGTGGAGCAGAATGACAAATGTTAGAATATTTGATACTACTTTAAGAGATGGGGAACAAACAATTGGTGTTTCATTATCCCCAGATCAAAAATTAACAATTGCAAAAAAACTTGATGAACTTGGAGTAGATGCAATTGAAGCTGGCTTTCCAGTAATTTCTGAAGGAGAATCCAAAGCAGTCAAAATGATTACTTCGGCAGGATTATCTTGTGAAATTGCAGGATTGACAAGAACTATCAAAAAAGACATTGATGCTGCAATTGATGCAGGATTAAAGTATATTCACACATTCATTGCAACTTCTGATATTCACTTGGAACATAAACTCCAAATGACCCGAGAACAAGCACTTGAAAAAGCAATTGAAGCAGTTGAATATGGGAAATCACATGGTCTTCAAGTAGAGTTTTCAGCTGAAGATGCTTCAAGAACTGATAGAGAATTTTTGAAAAAAGTTTTCGGCGAAGTAGCAAAAGCTGGAGCTGATAGAGTAAACATTCCTGATACTGTAGGCTATTCTACTCCTGAATATATGGCAGAAATCACTAAAGATACAATTGCTGCAACTAATTTACCAGTAAGTGTCCATTGTCACAATGATTTTGGCTTAGCTGTTGCAAACTCTTTGGCTGGAATTCATGCAGGTGCTGCATGTGCTCATGTTACAATTAATGGAATTGGTGAACGTGCAGGAAATGCTTCACTAGAAGAACTTTCTATGGCTTTGAAATGTTTGCCTTATGAACAAAAATATGAGACTAACATCAACTCTGAATTAATTTACGAAACATCACGATTTATCTCAAAGACTGTAGGGATTATTGTTCAACCAAACAAAGCAATTGTTGGTGCAAATGCATTTGGACATGAATCAGGTATTCACACTCATGGTGTTCTTAGCAATCCTCTCACTTACGAACCAATTAGTCCTGAATTAGTTGGTAGAAAGAGATGGTTACAAGTAGGAAAACATGCTGGAGTTCATGGAATGAATGCAATGCTTGCAGAATACGGTGTAAAACCAACTGATGAGCAAGCAAAACAAATCTTAGATAAAGTCAAAATAATTGGTGATCAAGGAAAGCAACTCACCGATGTTGAATTGTTATCCA
The DNA here is from genome assembly GCA_028279625.1 of Candidatus Nitrosopumilus sp. Taxonomy (GTDB): domain Archaea; phylum Thermoproteota; class Nitrososphaeria; order Nitrososphaerales; family Nitrosopumilaceae; genus Nitrosopumilus. The sequence goes on from JANQNM010000090.1 coordinate 33,498, forward strand.
TTGCAAGTGATGTAATGGGTGAAAAAGATCTTAAACGAATTGTTCAATTAACTGGATTTTCTGTATCAACTGGAATTGGAACAATGCCATATGCATTTGTAAAATTAAATGTAGATGGAGAAGATCATGTTGGAACTGATTATGGTGTTGGACCAGTTGACGCAGCATTAAATGCAATTCAAAAAATTACTGGGAAACTCTCTGAGATTAGAATCAAAGATTATGGATTGGCTTCCATTTCTGGTGGTTCTAGTGCATTATGTGAAGTTACAGTAAAAGTTGAAGATGCAAGAGGCAACAAAGTATCTGCAAAATCAGTTGGTGAGGATATCGTAACTACTTCTGTCAAAGCAGTCATTGATGCCATTAATCGAATAATGCTCAAGAAAATGCTTCAAGAAAAACAGGTCAACTAGGCTCAATTTTGACCAAAGTTTGGTGTTTACGCTAATATTTTTTAGCCGAATCAATTTAGATGAAAAATTTTACCAAATTTTATGAAAAAATTACCATTGGCGTCTTGGGGAATTCTAGGCATTTCTCTGATTTTGACATCTGTTATTTTTGTAGGATATTGGAATGAATTAAACAAAAATCAATATCATGATTTTGAAATTGAATCCATCTTCATTACTGACTCTATTTTAGACAGATTATCACAATATGAACAAGTTCTAGTAGGTGGTCAAGCACTTTTTGCTGCATCAGAAAAAGTGACATTACAAGAATGGAAAACTTTTGTAGTTTCTCAAAACATTGAAGAGCGATTCCCTGGAATTCAAGGTGTTGGATACATCCAGTCTGTATCTCCTGAAAATCGTGAAGACTTTATCAACGAAATGAGAGATTATGGTGTTGATGAATATGAGATAAAGCCTTCTGGAGAAAGAGGTGAATATTGTCCTGTAAAATTTTTAGAACCATTAGATCTTCGCAACCAACAAGCCATTGGATATGATGTTTATTCTGAAGAAACAAGAAAAACTGCTATAGATATAGCTAAACAAACTGGTAAAACAACAATTACTGGAAAGATTATTCTTGTGCAAGAAATTGATAAGGACATTCAAAATGGTTTCTTGATGCTTGTTCCTTCCTATAATGAATCAGGATCTATACACGGAATGGTTTATGCTGTTTTTAGAATGAATGATTTTCTTAGTGGCACTGTAAATCAGGAACCTTTTGAGCGAATTCATCTGAAAATTTATGATGATTTTGTTTCTGATGAAAATCTATTTTTTGATTCAAGTGTTCTTTCTGGAAACTTTGCTTCTTCTTCAGATTATTCATCAACACTTCCTGTTTCAATAAATAATAGAAACTGGGTTTTTGTTTATGATGAAATTTCTCATTTTACGGGTATTGAAGAATCTATAATTCTAACCGCAATTCCTCTTGTTGGATATTCAATGAGTTTCTTGTTGTTTTACATATTTAGATTGATTTCTAAAAACTTGAGTTTGACGAGAGCCTCAATTAGAAATGAAAGGATTACTGCAATAGGAACAATGGCATCAAGAATGTCTCATGATCTGAGAAATCCTTTGACAGTTGCTAAAAGCAATTTTGAATTACTTAAAATGCATTTGGGAGAGGGCGTTGATGATAAAACCAAAAAATACGAAGACAGAATTGATGAATCTGTCAAAGCAATTTCTGATATTATAGAAGATGCTTTAGAGTTTACAAAAACATCAGAACTTAAAAAAGAAAAAACTACAATTAATACCATTTTAGAAAATACAGTTTCAAACATTAATGTTCCAGAAAATGTTCAAATCAATTTACCTGAAAATGATTTTGAATTGAGATGTGACAAAAACAAAATGGAATCTGTTTTTGCAAATATGATTACAAACTCTATTCAATCTATGGAAGATGAAGGTATCATCACAATCTCTACGAAAAAAGATTATGAAAATCTGGAAATTTCTATTGTAGACTCTGGGCCTGGAATCCCTTCAGAAAATATACGTGACATCTTTGAGCCATTATTTACAACCAAACACAAAGGAACCGGTTTGGGTTTGAGTATTTGTAAAGATGTTCTAGAACAACATGGCGGCAGTATTTCAGTAAAAAACAAACCTACTACATTTACTCTTAGAATTCCAATATCTTGATGAAAATGATGCTAAGATGCCATTATATTCCCTTGATGTGATGTAATATCATGTACAAAATCTCATTGATTACTGGAGATGGAATTGGACCCGAGTTGTCTGAATCTGCAGTATCTGTACTTGAAACAATAAATGATAAACTTGATTTGAAATTTGATATTACAAAATTATCTGCCGGCGACAAGGCATTATCTGAAATTGGAAAAGCTCTTCCTGATGAAACAGTAGACGTAATCAAAAAATCTGATGCGTGTATGAAGGCACCTGTTGGGGAAAGTGCTGCTGATGTCATTGTAGTTTTGAGAAGAATGCTTGATCTTTATGCCAATATAAGACCTGCAAAATCATATCCACACATGCCTGCATTACGTGATGATATTGACATGGTAATTGTTAGAGAGAACACTGAGGATCTTTACACTGGAAAAGAATTCAGCTTGGGAGATTCTGCAGTTGCATTAAGAATAATCTCTGAGAATGCCTCAAAAAGAATTGCAAAATATGCATTTGAAGCTGCAAAACAAAGAAATTCTAAGAAAAAAGTAACTTGTGTCCATAAATCAAATGTCATGAGAGTTACAGATGGATTATTTGCAAAAGCATGCACCAAAGTCTCTAAGGACTATCCTGATATTTCATTTGAACAGATGTATGTTGATGCATGTGCAATGAACTTGATTCGACAACCACAAGAGTTTGATGTTGTTGTTACTACAAACTTGTTTGGCGATATTTTATCCGATGAATCTTCTCAAGTTGTAGGAGGATTGGGTATGGCACCTGCTGCAAACATTGGTGATAATTTTGCCTTGTTTGAGCCTGTTCATGGTGCAGCATTTGATATTGCAGGACAAAATATTGCAAATCCTTCATCATTTTTGCTTTCAATTAAAATGATGTTAGATTGGCTTGGAACAAAACATAATGATTCAAAATGCTTTGATGTAGGTCAGAAATTAGAATCCACAATATTTGATTTAGTAAAATCTGGAATCAAAACAAAAGATATTGGTGGAGATAAGACCACTGTAGAATTTACCAAACAAATCACAGATAATCTCTAGATGAGTTTTTTCTAAAATTTAATTTTCCAGATGTCTATTTTACGTATTCATTTCCAGTGTCGCCATCTGGATTCATGGCTAATTTTCTTTTCATTGCCTTTTCTTTGATCTCTTGAATAATCTTATCCTGTTCTTCTCTTAGAAGTTCTGCAGGTGATTTCTCTACTTCTCCCAACCTATAGCTTTTATCAATTCTTAATTAATAAATCAAATCTCTATAGATTGTGAATTTTCTCTCAAAAAAGGTACTTGAATACCAACAAAAGAAACTATCTGAAGCAGAAAATAATCTACAATATCATATCTCAAAAAAAGAACAACTTGAAGGATTGTCTTCTACTGACAAAAATACAATAGAGAATGAAGAAAAACTAATCAAAATTTGGACGAAAAATGTTGAGAAATTAAAAAAAGAGATTAAGAAAATCGAAGAAAAATAATCATTTTGCCTCCCCTGAAATTCTTAAATTTAAAAATCACGTATAATATTCATGGCAACTAGTGAGGATCTTAGAAATGATATCCGCAAAGCCACTAAAGAACAACAAAGACTGATGGAATTGAGAAAACCCTTGCTTGGTTCAAAAGACAATGAGGATCAAATGAATGCGTTTTGCATAACGACTCAGATAATGAAATATGAAGACTTTATTCGAGACACTGAAAAACAACTCAGAACAATGAACTAACCCAAATGTGATATTATTTGACATACTTTACTTAATATGCTCATACGTTAATCTTGAGCATGCAATTTGGGAAATTCTCCTTTCTACTGATGGGTGTATTTCTGATTTTTATTTTTGTACATGATGAAGCATTTGCTCAAACAGTTCCTGATAGAGTTACTGGTCTTTCAGCAACCGCAATTAGTCCATATCAAATTGATTTATCCTGGACTACTCCTGGTGATGGTGGTTCACCAATCACTGGTTATGAAATAGAACGTAAGAAAGGCTCTGATCCGTGGATTGTTCATATTGCAGATACTGGTAACACAAACACATCGTTTTCTGATCAAGGACTAGAACCTGATACTCGATACCGTTACCGTGTTAGTGCAATCAATGCAATCGGCATTGGTCAAGCATCATCTGCTGATGCTGCAAGAACTCTAGACATTACAGTTTCTGATAGAGTTACTGGTCTTTCAGCTACTGCCATTAGTCCAAACCAAATTGATTTGTCATGGGATGAACCTTACGATGGCGAGTCACCCATTACCGGTTATCAAATTGAACGTAAGAAAGGTGCAGAAGATTGGGTAATTTACATTGCAGATACTGGTAACACAAACACATCTTACTCTGATCAGAGATTAGACTCTGACACAGTTTATCGTTACAAGGTTAGCGCAATTAATGCAATTGGAACAGGCAATTCATCAACTGCCAAATCTGCAAGAACTTTAGACATTACAGTTCCAGATAGAGTTACTGGTCTTTCAGCTACTGCTATTAGTCCAAACCAAATTGATTTGTCATGGGATGAACCTTACGATGGCGAGTCATCAATCACAGGATACCAGATTGAAAGAAGAAAAACTGGAGATTCATGGTTGATTCATGTTGCCGACACTGGTAACACAAGCACAACATATTCTGATTTGGGGTTAATTTCTGGAACCGAGTACTCTTACCGTGTTAGTGCAATCAATGCAATAGGAATGGGTTCTGCCTCTACTGTTGCTACCACTACGACACTAGGGCCTACCCAGACCGAACCTGATAGAGTTACTGGTCTTTCAGCAACCGCAATTAGTCCAAACCAAATTGATTTGTCATGGGATGAACCTTACGATGGTGAGTCACCAATCACAGGATATCAGATTGAGCGTAGGTATGCATCGGATCCTTGGGTAATTTAC
>JANQNM010000100.1 GCA_028279625.1 Candidatus Nitrosopumilus sp.
TTGATTCCTGACATGATTCAAGGTCAAGTATACAAAGATGAAATCGGACCAAATCTTTCTGAAGGAAAAGCATTGTCATTTTCTCATGCAGCTGCAATCTATTGGAAATGGATTGAAGCACCAAACAATGTTGACCTAATCATGCTTGCACCAAAAGGACCTGGTTCTAAAGTCAGAGAAACATACCAAGATAACTTTGGAACTCCTGCAATTGTTGCAGTTGAACAAGATTTTACAGGTAAAGCTTGGGATAGAACTTTAGGACTTGCAAAAGCAATTGGAAGCGCAAGAGCTGGATTAATCCAAACTACTTTCAAAGAAGAAGTAGAAACTGACTGGTTTGGTGAACAAGCAGACCTTTGTGGTGGTGCAGCTTCTATGGTTACAAATGCATTTGAGACTCTAGTTGAAGCAGGTTACCAACCAGAGATTGCTTACTTTGAAGTTTTACATGAACTAAAACTCATTGTAGATATGATTCAAAGATATGGTATCAATGGAATGTGGAGACGTGTAAGTGAAACTGCTCGATATGGTGGTTTAACACGTGGACCAATGGTTATGGATGCAGCAAACAAAGAGAACATGAAGAAAGTCTTAACCATGATTCAAGATGGCACATTCAACAACGAATGGATTTCTGAATATCAGAAAAATGGAAAAGATGCATTTGATAAATACATGAAAGAATATGACGGACACCAAATTGAAAAAGTTGGTAAAGAAATGCGTAAAATGATGTGGCCTGATTCCACAGAATAATCTTTTTTCTTATATTTTTCTTAATTTTGATACACCAGTATTGATGTGATCAATAATTGTTGGCAGTGGTGTACCTGGACCAAATACGTGGTCAACACCTGATTTTACAAGTGCATTATGATCAATTTCTGGAATTACTCCTCCTCCAACTACAAGAACATCTTTGATTCCTTTCTTTTTTAGAGCCTTTACTACTCTTGGGAAAAGGGTTCCATGAGCTCCATTGAGTAAACTCATTGCAATTGCATCAACATCTTCATCTTCTGCAATCTGTGCTACTCTTTCTGGAGTTGCAAAAAGTCCTGAATAGATTACTTCCATTCCTGCATCTCTAAATGCCCTACATAATACGAGAGCTCCTCTATCATGACCGTCTAATCCTAATTTTGCTACTAAGATCTTAACACTTCTTGATGCTACTTTTTGCTTCATATTCTTAGTTGTATTGTCGTAAATTTAAAAGCTTTATTTTTTCAAAGGGGAAAATGATAGATAATTTTTGAGTATAATATACGTGAAAGTGAGATTTTATTTTTTGGTCGACATTGCAAGTATCTGTGTACCTGAATATTAAATCTGATAATCACCTATGATAATTATGCAAGTACTAGAAAAATTAAAAATTGAAGAACCAGAGAGAAAAGAATCTTTTCTAGAAGTTCTTTCTGACAAATATTGTAGAGCAATCCTTGAAGCAATCATGGATATGCCAAAATCTGTTATCGAAATCTCTCAAGAGAGAAAAATCCCTATAAGCACTGTCTATAGAAGAATCCAAATGCTCCATGACTCCAATATGATCAAAACATCTGGAGTAATCACTGATGAAGGCAAGAGACTCTTTTTGTACAAAAGCAAAATCAAAGAAGTCAATACATCATTTAGAGATGGAAAGATAGATGTATCAATAGTGTATAACACACACTAATTTTTTTAATAATTGTGTTCACTGAATTCCTCGCCAAGAACAATTGATGCAATAACAGTTGATTCTGTTGTTTGACACTTCATTTCTTTGTCTGGCATGAATTCACGAAATATTTCTTTTAACAATTGCTCTGTAAACATAGACCAATTGGAACCTAACTCATGTTGTATGATAAAGTGATGCATTGGTCCTTCTATTCTATGGTCTGATTTCATTCCAGAAGCTTTCATGTAATCTTCTAAAGTTTCAATGCATCTTTTCAAATCGTATTTACCTTTGATGAACAAAACTGTGTCTTTGATTACTGGTTTTATCACGTTGATTATTTCATTGATTTCTTCAGCAGTCATTTCAATTCCTAATGTGTCTAGGATTTTTCTTGGAACAGGAATGATGCCTATTTTTTCAGCAAATCTGTCCCATTGAACGTATTTCTCTAAAATTTGTCTAGCCATGACATTATGTGATACATTATTGTTCATTGCTTCAGATTCAATCTCTTCGACCAATCTAACAGGGAGTCTGTAAGTGACACTTCGAGTCTTTTCTTTTTTTGTAGTCTGCTGATGATGTTTTACGGTTTTAGAATCCAATTATTACAAGTACGAAGATCCGTCTGAATATAAAGTTGAATTCTATCTTAGGCATGTTCTCAGTACTGAACATCATACCTCCTTTTTATAGAAAATAACTGGATTTGGAATTTTGAGGAAGACCAATGGGCCAATATTGTCTAAATTGTGGAAGATGGATGAAGAATTCTGATTTAACACATTGCTCTGATGCATGTCTCTTATCTACAATACAAGATAGTGTTTCTCTTTCTGAAAACGGGATAAATGCAATTTCTTGGGATGACCGAACCGATCCTTGGAAATAATTTTACAACATAGAAAATCTACTTAAAGTGCATCAAAAGTACATCAGACGTGGATGTAACCCCGATTAATTATGAGCTAACTTTTGAACCTGATCTCAAAAAATTCACCTTTGATGGTACAGAGTCTATCTTTGCAAATTGCAACAAATCTACAAATAAAATTTCCATGGATTGTGCTGAAATAAAGATAAAATCTTGTCAAGTAAAAGTTGGAGGAAAAATCATTCCTTCTACTCCAAAAATCAATGAGAAAAAAGAAGAATTAGAAATTAAACTTGGACAAAAAATTAAAGGCAAAGTCACAATCAATTTAGAATTTCAAGGAATTCTAAATGACCGTCTTTTAGGATTCTATCGTAGCCAATACAAACAAAATGGCAAAACCAAATATCTTGCAACAACTCAATTTGAGGCAGCAGATGCCCGTCGTGCATTTCCTTGTTGGGATGAGCCTGAAGCAAAGGCTACTTTTGAGATTTCTATAATTGCAGACAACAAGTTTACTGCTATCTCAAACATGCCAGTAAAATCAAAGAAAAAACTTGGCGGTAAGACATTATACAAATTTGGGAAGACTCCTGTTGTTTCAACATATTTGATTTATCTTGGTGTGGGTGAATTTGAATATCTCACTGGTAAAACTGGCAAAATTCAGATTAGAGTTGTAACCACAAAAGGAAACAAATCAAAAGGAAAATACGCTTTAGAATTAGGAAAGAAACTGCTATCCTCTTATGAGAAATACTTTGGAATAAAATACCCTTTACCTAAATTGGATTTGATTGCAATTCCTGACTTTGCAGCAGGTGCAATGGAGAACTGGGGCGCAATAACATTTAGAGAAACAATCTTACTTTATGACCCTAAAACATCTTCTACTAAAACAAAACAGTTCATCGCTGAAGTAATTTCACATGAGATTGCACACATGTGGTTTGGTAATTTGGTTACAATGAAGTGGTGGAATGATTTGTGGCTTAATGAAAGCCTTGCCACATATATGGAAACAAAATTCGTCGATAAATTCTACCCTGAATGGAATCTCTGGGATCAATTTCTTGAAAATGCAATGAACACCGCAATGGGATTAGATTCATTAAAAACCACTCACCCAATTGTTGTCCAAGTAAACTCTCCAGCTGAAATTCGAGAAATCTTTGATGCGATATCTTATGATAAAGGTGGATGCATTTTGAGAATGCTTGAAAATTATGTTGGAGAACCAAATTTCCGCAAAGGACTCAAAGAGTATCTCTCAAAATTCAAATACAAAAATGCTGAAGGCCAAGATCTTTGGTCATCTATTGGAAAAGCATCCAAAATGCCTGTCTCTTCAATGGTAAATACTTGGTTAACTCAGCCTGGATTCCCGCTTTTAGAGATTAATCAGGATGGAACCAATCTCAAATTAAAACAAAAGAGATACCTCTTAGAACATGACAAAAAATTCAGCAAAGGTTTGTGGTCGATTCCTGTTTCAATCGGATTAGAAGATGAAATTTCCAAAAAATTACTAACAAAAAAATCAATGACTATGAAAATTCCAAAAAATACTGTTGGTTTTGTTGCTAATTATGGGCGAAAGGGTTTCTATCGTATCAAATACGATGAAGGAATCTTACTAGATCTTAAAATGCTAGTTGATGAAAAACGAATCCCTCCAATTGACAGATGGGCAATTCAAAATGATTTGTTTTCATTATGCGTTTCAGGTGAAGAACAAGTTAGAAACTATCTTGACTTTTCAGATGCATATTATGAAGAAGATAGTTATCTTGCATCTGTTAATGTTGCACATAATTTAGCATCATTATACTTTAGATCATTTAATGAGAAATTCTCTGAAGAGATTAGAGGATATGCAATAAATTATTTCAGAAAACTTTTGTCTGAATTGGGATGGGAGCCTAAAAAATCAGATAAGCATACTGATGCATTATTACGTGCATTTGTAATTTCTACATTAGGTAAGATGGATGACGATGAAGTTACCGAAGAATCTCTAAAAAGATATTCTAAATTCCTAAAATCTCCAAGTTCTTTATCTCCTGATTTGATTGAACCGATTTGTTCAATTGCTGCATGGAATGGAAATTCTAAAACTCATGCCGAACTTACTAGACTATACAAAAATGCAAAAACCATGGAAGAGAAACTCCGTTTCTTAGGATCTATGTGTGGATTTAAGAATACACAACTTTTGATAAAATCTTTGAATTTCTCTCAAACCTCAGAGGTAAAGTCCCAAAACATGCAATTGCCAATAATGAAGGTTGCAGCCAATCCTTATGGTGAGAAAATTTTGTGGCCATGGCTAAAGAAAAACTGGAAGAAACTCAACAAGAAAGTAGGTCATGGAAATCCACTGTTTAACAGAATTGTTGCAAGTATTTCTTCTGTAGCTGATGACTCTATGGAAAAAGAGATCAAACAATTTTTCAAAAAGAACCCTACTCCTGGAACAGAGAGAACCCAGTCTCAAACTCTTGAACGAACTAGAATAAATTCCAAATTCCTTAGACGTATGAGAAAAGAGTTCAAAGATGGCTAAAAAATTAGGCCCTCCAATCTTACTTGGAGTTATCACTGTTTTTGCATTATACTTTCTTACAGGTGGAGGAACCGATGATAAAGATGAACTCCGTCAAACCTTTGAGATAGAGGCAATCTACTTTGATTCAAGTCATATTGAAATTTCATTTCTTGATAAATCTGAAAAAACAAGTTCTGTAGTTATGGAAATTCTTGGAATGGAAAAAACATTCCAAAAAACCTATTCTGATTCAGAGTTTGTAGAAATTGTTCCATTTCCTAATACTCCAAAATATGGCTGGGAAATTCATCCAATAGTTTTAGAAATCGAACATGAGGAATTTGGACATATTCAACTTAAAACAGAAGTTCATCCCTTTGGTGAACCTGTTCCTCCTGTAATCTATTCTAGACCTTAGATCTAACACAAGATTTTATTGCACCTCCAAAATCCTAGTGTATATGGATTCGCTTGCAGATTTGAAGAAAGGTAAACGTGGTGCAATTGCAAAGGCCATAACTATTGTTGAAAATGATCAAAAAGAAGCAAAAAAACTCTTAAAGAAAATTTTCAAAGAAACTGGAAACTCTATCATTATCGGTATTACTGGTCCTGCAGGTGCGGGAAAAAGTTCTCTTATTAACAAAACTGCTGTAGCAATGAAAAAGTTGGGCACAAAACCTGCAGTTTTAGCAGTTGATCCTACTAGTCATGTTACTGGTGGTGCAATCTTAGGTGATAGAGTAAGAATGAGCGAATCAACTGATTCAGGAACATACATTCGTAGTATTGCATCACGTGGTGCAACTGGTGCTGTATCTCGTTCATTACGTAATAGTATTCGTGTGTTAGAATATGCCGGATTCAATCCAATAATTATAGAAAGTGTAGGTGCAGGTCAAACAGAAGTAGAAATTTCTAACATTGCTGATATTACTGTTGTAGTCTTCAATCCCCACACTGGAGATAGTATACAGACAATCAAAGCTGGATTGACAGAAATTGGTGATATCTATCTTGTAAACAAAAGTGATTTGAGTGGAACCAATCAATTGTATGATGCAGTAAGAGACTTTATTGGAGATTCAGAAAAAAATCCTCCCATCCTAAAAACTTCGGTCAAAAAGAATTCTGGTATCACACAGTTCGCAAAAACCCTAAAAGAAATGATGGCTGTTAAAAAGAAAGCCAAAAAAGAGAAAGACCTTGAACGACTTGAAACAGAACTAAAAGATATCGTTTTAAATAACATCAAAGAAAAGATTGATGATATGCTTGGTTCTGATAAAACGTTTTCAAAATATCTTGAAAAATTACAAACAAAAAATATTGATCCCTTCCAAGCAGGAGATAAAATTACAAAATCATTGTTAAAGTGATAATATGGCAGCAAAAAAATCAAAATCAAAAGAACCTGAAAAGAAAATCTTTACTGATTCAAATTTTCCAGTAAAACGAATCTACCAAAAATCTTCTAAAAAGAAAGCAACTGAGGACGCAGGAAAATATCCTTTCACTAGAGGTATTCATCCTGGAATGTATCGTGATAGATTCTGGACTATGAGACAATATTCAGGATTTGGTGATGCAAAACTCACCAATGAGCGTTTCAAATTCATGCTAGAGAAAGGTCAAACTGGTCTCAGTATGGCATTTGATCTTCCAACTCAAATCGGATATGATTCGGATTCTCCACAAGCTGAAGGTGAAGTTGGAAAAGTTGGTGTTTCTATTACATCTATCAAAGATATGATGACTGCCTTTGATGGTATTCCTCTTGGCAAAGTTAGCTCATCAATGACAATTAATTCAACTGCATCTACATTACTTGCATATTACATTGCAGTAGGTGAATCTCAGGGATTCAAAAGTCATGAATTACGTGGAACTACACAAAATGATATTCTCAAAGAATACATTGCAAGAAATACGTACATCTATCCTCCACAACCTTCAATGAGATTAATCGGTGACATGATTGGTTACTGTGCAGAAAAAGTTCCTTCATGGTATCCTGTTTCTATTTCTGGATATCACATGAGAGAAGCTGGCTGTACTGCAACACAAGAAGTTGCATTCACACTAGCAAATGCTATTGCATACATTCAGACTTGTTTGGATAAAGGATTAAAGATTGATGACTTTGCTCCACGACTTTCATTCTTCTTCTGTTGCACAATTGAATTCTTTGAAGAAGTTGCAAAATTCCGTGTTGCAAGAAAAGTTTATGCAAAAATTCTCAAAGAAATGTTCCATGCAAAAAATCCAAAATCTATGCAATTAAAATTCCATACTCAAACTAGTGGTGAATCATTAACTGCTCAGCAACCTGATAACAACATTGTTCGTGTTGCAATTCAAACTATGGCTGCCGTAATGGGTGGAACTCAATCCCTTCACACAAATTCCAGAGATGAGGCATTAGCATTACCTACTCAGGAATCTGCAAAAATTGCCCTTAGAACACAGCAAATTGTCGCTCATGAGAGCGGTGTAACCAAGACTGCTGATCCTATGGCTGGTTCTCATTATCTTGAAGAACTTTGTGACCAAATTGAGGACGGCGTCTGGAAATATCTTAAGAAAATCCAAAAGATGGGAGGCTCTGTTAAAGCAATCGAGAAAGGATTCTTCCAATCTGAAATTAGACAAAATGCTTACCGATTAAAGAAAGAAGCTGATGATGGTGAAAGAATTCTTGTTGGTGTAAACAAGTATTCTGAAGAAGAAAAACAACCAGACTTGCTTCGAATTGATGATAGAATTGAGATTCAACAAAAGAAAGCTCTCAAGAAACTCAGATCTTCTAGAGACAATAAGAAATGGGAAAAAGCATTATCTGCTATGCAAAGTGCTGCAGAAACAGACGAAAACTTGATGCCATACATTATTGCATCAGCAAAAGCATATGCAACAACTGGTGAAATTAGTAACACATTCAGAGAGGTCTTTGGTGAATATCGTCCAAAGGAGGTATTTTAGATGAAGATTGATCATATTGCCATTGCAGTAAATGATGTTGAAGAATCCGCCAAAATTTACCAACAAGCACTAGGTGTTGATGACATTGAATTTGAAACTGTTGAAACTGAAGGTGTCAAAGTTGCAATTCTTCATTTAGAAAATGGCCGTGTTGAGTTAATGCAACCAACTAATGATAATAGTCCTATCAAAAAATTCCTAGATAAGAAAGGAGAAGGACTTCATCATATGGCATTAGAAACTGATAACATTGAAGATGAAGTAGAACGTATGGAAGGCTGTGGTGTTCAATTCCTAGGTCAAATTCGACCTGGTTCTGCAGGAACTAAAGTTACTTTTATTCATCCAAAATCTCTACATGGTGTTTTAGCAGAACTTTGTTCTCATCCAAAAGAATAATCTAATTCTATTTCTTGCTCATATTTTGAACTAATTCTAAGAATTTGTCAATTATTATTTTTGGCTGCGAATCAGCTAATGCTAACATTGCTCGACCCATTTCAGAGATTATCATTTGCTGTTCAGCTGTTAGTTCTTTTTTGATTGATTCGTATTTTTCTAAATATTCTTCTACAATTTTCCAATTTGGGTCTTGATTCAAAGACTCCAATAACATTTGAAAATATTCTTCATTGGGATTCTTTTCACTCATTTTTTCTACTCCATCATCTTCAGAGTGTCTGAAGCAGTAATTATTCCCACAATTTTTGATTTTTTTGATACAAGAATACATTTTGAGTATCTGATCAGTGGCACAAGAACATTTGCTGGTGTTTCAAAATCTACAATTGGTGGCACAGGATCCATTGTATCTGCAAGCTTTGCCTTTTTTAGTTCGGCTTCACCCAAATCTGCCAAATGCTTTACAATTCCATCTTCTGAAACTACTCCAACAACATCTGAATTGCTAAAAACTGGAATCTGACTAATTGATAACTGATGCATTTTCTTAATTGCATCATGAAGTGTGTTAGTTGGTTTTAGCTTTACAATATCTCTACTACAAAAATCCCCTGCAGTATGTGATGATGATTCCCCTTCCAACTTTGCAAGACTGTCAAAAATCTTTTTTGCGGTATCATAACTTGGTTGGCTTCTTCCTGATTCTATTTGGTTAATCATTGATGTACTGACACCTGTCATTGTAGCCAGTTTTTTTTGAGTAATTCCTATCTTCTGTCGTATCTGTTTAATTGAATCAATTCTTGGAAGCAATTCGATTAGGATATGTCTAATTGGCTATAAAATATGATGTTTTGATATTAAAAACAACGAGATACATGGAAAACACGGTGATTTCTAGGACGTATACCACCTAACATGAAGTGTTTTCCAAACCGCTTATTCTACTACGCAGAACAATGGCTTCTCGTCATTGTATAATACGTCAAAATCATATTTAACAATGATCAACATTTTCAACTAGTGTTAATTCCAATTTGGAACTTTTAATAAAATTAGAAAATCAACTTATGCCATCTAGATATCTTTTATGAGTGATTTTATGTTTGAGACATTCTCTGGTGTTAATTCAATCTCTTTGTGATCTGATTTTACATGTTCGATAACTATTTTCATTAACTCTTCTTCAGTTGGTGCTGTTGCAGACCATCTGCAGTCTTTGCCTGCATCTGAGCAACTAATGCTTTTTGTCATACTAAAAACAAGTTTGTCAAGTATTTATTTTCTTTATTGATTCTTCAGTTTATTTTTTAGATCTTTTAGGTTGCTCGATTGCAGCTTGTGCTGCTGCAACAATTGCAATAGGAATTCTATGTGGTGATGCACTAACATAACTGAGTCCTGAGCCATGACAGAATTTGATAGAGTCAGGATCTCCTCCGTGTTCTCCACATATGCCAATCTCCATGTTGGGTCTTAATCCTCTACCATGTGCAATTCCTATCTTCATTAGCCTTCCTAAACCTCTGACATCAATTGATTGGAATGGGCTTCTTTCTAGTAGTTCTTTTTCCATGTATTCAGGAAGGAATTTTCCTTCAACATCTTCTCTACTGAAACTAAATGTTCCTTGTGTGAGGTCATTTGTTCCAAAACTGAAGAATTCAGCAGTGCTTGCAAGCTCATCAGCAGTTAATGCTGCTCTGACTACTTCAATCATGGTTCCAAAGTTAATCTTTAATTTCATTTTGTGCTTTTTCTCCATCTCTTTTTTGATAGAATCGTAAATTTTCTTAATATGATTAAGTTCTGCAATACTGCTGATTTGTGGAATCATGATTTGAGGATGTGCTTTTACTTTTTTCTTGGTTAATTCTACTAGTGCTTCAAATACTGCACGAATTTGCATTTCATAAATTTCTGGATATGTTACTCCTACTCTAACTCCTCTATGTCCCATCATTGGGTTAACTTCTGCAAGTTCTCTTGCTCTTTTTAGAACAATTTCTGTTTTTTTGATTTCACTTTGTGCTTTCTTTGATTTTAACTTCTGAATTCTCTCAACTAATTCTTCAGGATTTGGTAAGAATTCATGTAGTGGAGGATCTAATAGTCTAATTGTAACCTCGTAACCTTCCATTGCCTTTAGAATTTGAATGAAATCGCTTTTTTGTAACTGTCCTAATTTCTTTAGAACTTTAGATCTTTCTTCAATATTTTTAGCCATAATCATATCTACAAATAATCCAATTCTGTCATTGGCATTGAACATTCTTTCAGTTCTACATAATCCAATTCCTTGGCCTCCGAACTTTCTTGCAAGTCGTGCAGCTTCTGGTGTATCTGCATTTGCTCTAATTCCTAGTGATTTTGTTTTTTGTGCCCATGACAAAACTTGCTCAAAGTCTTTTGTCACTTTTGGTTCAACTGTTGGAACTTCTCCAATGAAAACTGTACCTGCACTACCGTCAATTGATATCGTTTGTCCTTCTTTTACAGTTGTTCCGTTTGCAGAACATGTGTTGTTTTCATAATTAATTTTCAGTTCTGCACATCCTACTATGCATGGTTTACCCATTCCTCTGGAAACAATTGCTGCATGAGATGATTTTCCACCTAAACTAGTTAGTACTCCTTCAGCTGAGAAGAATGCTGGAACATCTTCTGGTTTTGTTTCTCTTCTTATCAAAATGACTTTTTTTCCTGCATCACCTAATTCAATTGCTCTTTTTACATCAAAAACCGCAATTCCACTTGCAGCTCCTGGTGATGCTGCAATACCTTTGGCCAATTGTTTGAAATTTTTAATCTTAGACTCATCCATTGTTCTATGGAGTAATGCTTCTAATTGTTGGGCTGGAATTCTTGTAAGTGCTTTATTTTTGTCAATTAGTTTTTCTTTTACCATGTCGACTGATGTTTTTACAAGTGCAACTGCACTCATTTTTGCAGTTCTTGTCTGTAACAAGTAAAATTTGCCTTGTTCGATAGTAAATTCAATATCTTGTGGTTCTCTGAAATGTTTTTCTAATTTTGAGCATGCATTGCTAAGTTCTTTATGTGATTTTGGCATCTCTTTTTTTAATAATGCCACATTCTTTCCAGTTCTAACTCCTGCTACAACATCTTCTCCTTGTGCATTGATTAGATATTCTCCTTCTATCTCTTTTTTACCATTATGTCCATTTCTTGTGAATACAACACCTGTTGCACTATCGTCTCCCATGTTTCCAAATACCATTGTAACAACATTTACTGCAGTTCCATTAGCAATGTCTTTGGTTATGTTATTTTTCTCACGATATACAACTGCTCTTTCTCCCATCCAACTTCTGAATACTGCTTCAATTGCTAATCCTAATTGCTCATTTGGTGAATCTGGGAATTTTCTTTTAGTGTGTGTTTCGCAGATTTTTCTATATTGTGACACGATTTTCTTTAATGATTCAACGCTGAGTTGACTATCGTCTTTTACTCCTTGTTTTTCTTTTGCAGAATCTAAAACATGATCAAATTTTTCATCATTGACTCCAAAAACTACTTTTCCAAATAACTGAATGAATCTTCTATACGAATCCCATGAGAAACGTGGATTCTTTGTCTGTTGGGATAATCCTTCAACTGTTTTTTCATTTAACCCTAAATTCAAAATTGTATCCATCATACCTGGCATTGAAATTGCTGCTCCCGATCTAACTGAAACTAATAATGGGTTTTTAGTAGAATTCCATTTTTTACCTGTCTTTCTCTCCATTTTTTCAATATTTTTCATGACTAATGGCATGACATCCTTTGGGAGTTTTTTACCATTTTCATAATACTTGTTACAAACTTCAGTTGTAATGGTAAATCCTGGTGGCACTGGAAGTTTTAGTCGTGTCATTTCACTTAATCCAGCTCCTTTTCCGCCAAGAAGCATTCTGTTCTTGCTATCTGCCTCTTCAAATGCGTAAACTGATTTTGTTTTTACCATGCAAAAATGCGTAAATTTTTTGGCTTTTTAAACTAATGCCTTGGCAAATTCAGAAATAATTTTGTCCCAATTTTTTGCTTTAATGATGCCACTAGCTACTAAGATCCCTTTTGAACCTAATTCTACTGCTTTAGAAACGTCTTCTCCTGAAACAATTCCTGCACCACAAAGTAATTTTGTGTTATTTTTTGCACTTTTGACAGCGTCTGCAGCTTTAGTAATTAATTCTGGTCTTTCTTTTGATACGGCTTTTCCTGATCCAATCAACTCAGGAGGTTCTATTGCAATATAATCTGGATTTAGTTTTGCATATTTTCTTGCTTCAGCAACGTCTTTTACACAAACAATTGATAACATCTTCAATTCTTTTAGCTTTAAAACAAGTTTTTGAATTTCTTTACTTGAAATTCTATGTTCGCTGTGATTGATTAGTGAACCTTTTACTTTGGATTTTTTTAATAATTCTGGAATGACAAATCCTGTTGTACTTCCTATTTTAGAATCATCAATATGTTGAGCTAATATTGGAATTGAGCTGTTTGAAACTAATCCAATAAGATGTTGTGGAGGTGCAATTGCAATTTTTACTTTGTATTTTTTTGAAATTTTTTCAGCAGTCTTTACAAATTTGATAATCTTGTCTCCTGCAATCTCTTCATAGTTTTTACAATTAATTACAAACATCTTTCTTTGAATTTTTTTGTATTCTATTTAACCCTTGATTAGATTTCATTTCTTTTTGACTGTCTGTCATATTTTTTCTTCATTCCCAAAACTATCATCATCAATGCAATTGCAGCCAAGTTTGTGCCTATGATAAATACGTCATCTACAATCATTCCATAAATTAACCACAAAATTGCTCCTGCGGAAATGAAGATCATTAGAAATTTTGAAACATCTTTGAGGCTCTTTGTCTTGTATCCTTTGTAGATTTGTTCCACCCATCCTGTCAGGATCAAAATCCCTGCTGCTACCCCGAGAATTGTTAGTAGCGTTCCATCAATTTCCATTTTTGATTTAATTCCAAAAGAATTCGTCTAATCCTGTTTGTTTAGGTTTTCCTAAAATCGTATCAAAATCCAAATCCATGGATGATGTAATTTGCTCTAATGTTGACTCCATAAACTCCATGTATTTTTTGGAGTCAATTTCTTCTTTTTTTGCCATTTCCACTGGCTTTACTCCTGGTTTGTTTAGGATTTTGATGTATGATATCCTATCTCCTTTCTTTACTTCTCTTATTGTCTCTAATTGTTTAGCTGCCCTAATGTGTTGAGGAATTGTTTTTGTATATTCATCTGGCGCTTTACTAAGCATAACATTGAATGTCAAATCTTCTAGTGGGATTTCTTTTGCTTCTACTTTTTTGCCACAAGTGGCAATTTTTTCTGAAATTTCTTTTTTAGCTTTTTCGAAGTCTTCTATTGATTCTACTTTGGATAAAACATCTAGCAATTCATAAAATAATTTTTTAATAAATGGCGGTGTGTGTGATTTCTTCCCGGTTAATCCTTTAACATCTACTTTTCCTGTCTTTGTTACTCCGAGGTAATTCTTCTTTCTGTTACTCAGAACACAATATCTGTATGTTTTGTCAATTTCTAAATCTACACCATGATCTTTTTTTGCTTGTTCGATTACTTGATTGATTTGTTCTTGTGTTGGATTTTTGATAAATAGTGAATCTGTATCTCCATATAGAACCTCTATACCTGCTGCTTCACATTTTTTGATTGTCTCTAAAATTGTGTATCTTCCAATTGCAGTTGTAGCCTCTGCTGCTGGAAGAAAATACAATGGAAATATTTCAGCACCCATTACGCCATAACTGGCATTTAGAATTACCTTAAGTGCTTGACTGACTACTGTGTATTGCTGTCTTTGTTCTTCTGTTAGTGTTTCTTTTTTTGATAAGCTTTTGTAATAATTTACTCTCAAATCTCTTAGCGAGCCAATAATTAATGATGTTAGCCCATTTCTTTTAGAACATGTCCAATGGTTGGTTTGTGGAATTGTATTTTTCTTACATTCCTCACAAGGGCATCGGACTGTTTCATATGAGATGTTTCTAACTTTGATAATACTTGGATACAGGCTTGCAAAGTCCATCACAACAACGTCAAAATGAATTCCTTCTTTTGGTTCAACTACAAGCCCTCCTCTGTATTTTTTATCTTTGATTACTGCATCAGACATTACTCCTTCTGATCTTCTTTGCAGTTCCTCTCTTTTTGGAATCAAACAATTTCGAACTCTGTGTTCATAATACAGTAAACTTCGAATCCATTGTGATACTCCCATTCTAGCAATATCATCAATTGGCATTCTTCCTATTCTTGCAATAATTACAAGCAAATCCATCAACAAATTGTTGTTAAAGCTGGTCAGTTCATAGGTAAGCAAGGCATCATTGTAACAGTAGTTTGCTGTTTGATAGAGTGTTAATTGATCAAATTCTAAACCATAATCAATTTTTTCCTTACCAAGTAACGCCTTTGATACACTGTTTAATGAAAAATCAGTATACTTTTGACTAAATGCATAGATTTGAAATGAACGATTAGATAACGTTCTGTACAAATCAAGATGAACTCCTTGCTTTAGTGTGGCTGAATCTCTCATCATGTAAAGTGGATTTTCTTGATTTGGAATGCCTAACCTTTCTGCTCTATTGTATAGATATGGCAAATCAAATTCATCGCCATTGTATGTGACAACAAAAGGAAATTCTTTAATGATGTCAAATGCATCTTTGATCATTTCTTTTTCTTTGTCCAAATCATAGAACATTACTTTGATATCTTGACTTAGTTCGTTTGTACCTTCTTCTGTTCCCTCAGTTTTAAGCACAAAAATCTGATCAAAACCATCTGAACCCTTTAGTCCAATGGCTGTTACTTTTCTTTCTGCAATTTTTGGATCAGGAATTCTTCCTACTTCTGCTTCTACTTCGATATCTACACTTAGTCGTTTAATTTTTGGAATTGGTTGATTGAGTAAATCAGCCCATTCTGAAATGAATTTTTTAAATTCTTCAGCATCAACCATGCTTTCACTATCTACTTTGTCCCACAACAAACTCTTTAGCGCAAGTTTTACTTCATCAGAGATCTCTAAATCGTGTTGTTTTATTTTCCCACTTTCAATTTCGTAATATTTTCCAACAATGAGTCTTCTATCGTAAAGATAATTTTCATAATATTTGATATCTGATTCCCAGGT
Organism: Candidatus Nitrosopumilus sp.; assembly: GCA_028279625.1. GTDB lineage: Archaea > Thermoproteota > Nitrososphaeria > Nitrososphaerales > Nitrosopumilaceae > Nitrosopumilus. The sequence goes on from JANQNM010000100.1 coordinate 15,686, forward strand.
TTCGATTACATTTCTGATGCTCTTATCTCCTGATGTTCCTCCAATTGCTAGAGGATCTGCCACAATAATTTGTGACATGTCAATTTCTTTGTCTTTGTTTAAATCATATTTTTGAACGGTTTTGATTTCTAATACATCGTCTCTTTCTTGAAGAAACTCTAATTCATCAGGTGCCAATCTAGAATAACAATATGGTTTGTGATTGATTTCATCTTTCCACAAAAATAATTTCTGAGTTTTTGGCTCATAGAATTTTAGGACTGCTGATTTTGAATTGTTATCATATGTAGCTGAAACAAGCATGGATGGTGGCATTGATTCGATTTTTTTTGTTCCTTCTACACTTACTTGCATTTTCTCACACAGAATTCTTGTATTTGTTGACTATCTCTTTTGCCAATTCTGCTTGAAGCAAAAAATATTCATTCCAGGTTGGTCTTTCAAAAGAACTACTCACACATTGTCTGTTTGTCTGTTCAATATATGGATCACGTTAGTTATTGTTTTATCTGCGATCAATTTTGAATGAATTTCTAATTCAACTGATAACATTTACACAATCTTCTTTAGGATGTTTGGTGTTTTTTATTTTATGGCAAGTTATACTGCTGAAGTAAGCGCCATACACAAAAAACTCAACAATGCTGTAAAAAGAGCAAAAACAAAAAAATCTCTTAACAAAGCTTACAGTGTTCACAAAAAAGCCCATGAGCGTTTACTAAAAAAACATCTCCGTGAAGAGATGGCAATGATTAACAAAGCAAAGAAAAAACTCGATTGAGCCTTTTCTTTGAGCTGATTTTTTTGTTATGACATTTTGAATTGAATTTTAGGCACAAATCAGGCATAAATCTGATTCTGATTTACATAAAAATGACAATAACTTAGCATTTTACTACACGAAAGCATAAAATCGTTAAATCGTGTTTTTTCATTGTAATTGAGTCAATTTATTGAGAAAAAATACGTTCAAAAAAATTCCATAGAAAAACGTGATTATCAAGTTAATCTTGCAAATCAGGCAATCCAAGAAAACTGTATTGTTGTCTTACCTACTGGTCTTGGAAAAACTGCTGTAGCCTTACAAATAATAGCTGAATATCTTACAAAAGGCACTGGCGGTGTTTTGTTTTTAGCACCAACAAGAGTTTTAGTAAATCAGCATTATGAATTTCTAAAAGAAAATCTCACACTAGATGACATTGCTTTGATTACTGGCGAAGATTCTATTCCGAAAAGAACAAAGCTTTGGAACAACAGTGTAATTTGTGCTACTCCTGAAATTGCAAAAAATGATTTAGATAGGCAAATTGTATCTCCTGATCAATTTAATCTTGTAATCTTTGATGAAGTACATCGAACTGTTGGTGATTATGCATATTCTGGAATTGCTCAAAGATTTGAAAATTCTTCAGCAAGAATTGTTGGAATGACTGCTACTCTTCCAAGTGAAAAAGAAAAAGCAACAGAAATTCTTACGCGTCTACGAATTTCTAGTGTAGCTGAACGAACAGAAAATAGTCCTGATGTAAAACCATATACTCAAGAAACAAATACTGAATGGATTAATGTTGAACTCCCACCTGAACTAAAAACAATACAAACTTTATTGAAATTAGCTTTAGATCAAAGATACGATATTCTAAGAGGTAATGGAATTAAACTTGCAGAACAACAATCACTCTCTGCATTACTTCGAATAAGACAATTTGTCTTAAACCAAAATAGACGTTCTGCAAAACCTCTCTTTACTGCAATTCGAATTCATTATGCTCTAAACATTCTTGAGGCGCATGGAATTACTCCATTTTTGAAATTTTGTCAGCGTGCACAGGCCAAAAAAGGCGCTGGAGTCAAAGAACTCTTTGAAGTTGATCCAAATTTCACTAGAGCCGTACATTTAGCAAAGGAGGCTCAATCTAGAGGAATAGAGCACTCAAAAATTCCTAAACTCAAAGAAATCATTGAATCTGTTCCAGGAAAAGCTCTCATCTTTACAAGCTATAGAGACTCTGTAGATTTGATCTTCAATAAATTAACAGAGATGGGCGTTTCTGCAGGAATTTTGATTGGTAAAGCTGGTGAAACGGGATTAAAACAAGAAAAACAAATTGAAACAGTTAGAAAGTTCAGAGATGGAATCTTTCAAGTCTTAGTAGCAACCCGTGTTGGAGAAGAAGGCTTAGATATTGCTGAAGTAAACCAAGTGATTTTTTATGATAATGTTCCAAGCTCTATTAGATTTATTCAAAGAAGAGGAAGAACTGGCAGAAAAGATACTGGAAAACTTGTAGTGTTAATTGCCAAAAATACTATAGATGAAACATATTATTGGATTGGAAAAAGAAAAATGTCTGCTGCAAAATCAATGGGAGATAAAATGACCAAAGTATTAGAAAAGAATCAAAAAATAGAATCTAAAAAGTCTGGTCTTGATGCATTCCTCTAGTTTTTGTATTCATTGTTGATCTTTTCAAAAATTCTATTTTTTCTTTGAATTACTTTATTTTTCATCTTTGATTCTAGATGATGTATGCTACTGTTCTTGGCAACAAGTAAATTTTCTAATCTTATATCAAATTGATTTTGAAGAAAATTCTCTGCTCCCTGTAATCCTCCTTCAAATTCTAAATTATCAAATGTTTCTTTTGCTAAATTCTCAATGGCTTTTTCCAGATATGTCAAAATTTCCTCTAAAGTGTCTTCTTTTAGAACCATAATGTTCTGAATTTATGAACTGAAAAAAAGGTTGTGTATTTTATTTTGGTTTTTTAGGTGTGTAATTTGATAATCATATTCTAAACTATTTTGTGAGATGATTATTCATGGTCATTGATTCAAAAAAATCAAAAGAAATGAAAGAATTAGTTCAAAAAGAAAAAGAACTACACAAGGAAATTCGTGCTGATTTTAAAAGAATTAGTCAAAAAATTAATGATGATTTTGAGAAGGTAAAACAATCAAAATCTCTAAAATGATTATCCGAATCTTTTGATAATATGATACCCAAATTCTGTTTTAATAGGCTGTGATATTTCTCCTATTTGCAACTTGAATGCTGCCTCTTCAAATGGTTTTACCATCATACCCTTTGTAAAATAACCTAGATTCCCATCTTTTTTGGCACTTCCTGAATCAATTGAAAATTCTTTTGCAAGTTTTCCAAACTTTTCCCCATTTTTGATCTTCTCTAAAATTTCAAGTGATTGGCTTTGTTTCTCTACAAGAATATGTGAACACTTTATCTTGTTTGACATATGGTTGTAGTTCTATTTTGTGGTTTTATTTGTATGTGTTATCTCCTGAATTATTTGAGTTGTTAAGGGTTGTATGTTTAGACGGTTTTGAGTCCTTTTCGCAATGTGTTGTTAAGAACACTTGAAAAACTAACAGCTCCGGATGAATCATGAATCAATTTTGCTTGTCTTTCACGTAATTTTTTGATTAGATCTTCATCTAACACAATTGTTACTCTTTTTGTCATTTCTCTTTTTCTAAGTCTGAGTAGATATTCTTTGTATATTGTAGTTATGTTGTTTAAAATGAACTACAAAATTATGTTGTAGGGTTCATCAGCATAGCACGTTCTTTTATGTTCTGATCAATTGGTACATCGATGTAATCATCTGGCTGTCCATTACAATATTCGATAGTTATTGCATGTCCATCAGGCGTCTCTACAATGCATCCTTCTGCGGTAATTGCTACTATTCTGACTCTTTCTATTACCTCATCAGGTGAGACATACCACATAAGATATGCAAAAAGCGAGATTGAAACTGCAATAATCAATCCTGCAAGAACTACAGTAGGGAATCTTTGAATAATCATGAAGACATTTTAGAATCTTTATTCTTAATTGTTTCTTTAAAAATAAATTCAATTTTTGGATTAAGATGAGGATTTTATAAGATAGTTTAACAGTATTAGATTATGGATGAGCAGATTTTAGATGTAAAAGAATATGATAAGAAATGTAAAGAAATTCTAGAAGATCCTGAGATGCTATTTGCTGGATTACTTGATGGTGAGGGCAATCTTTTGGCAGGAGGATATAAGGAAGGAACTTGTACCCGATTAACAGACGAACAACACAAATCCATTTGTGGCGAATTAGCATCACGAGTTACAAAAAGAAAAAAATTCAATTCTGAACTTGGACATGTCAAATACTCTGCATCCCGTAGAGAACAAGTTGTTATCATGAGTTTTCCCATATATGATAAAGTAGTCATGATTATCGCTCCTCCAAATATCAATATTGATCGATATGCGTTTAAAATTATCTCAAAACTTGGTAGGCAGTGGGGAGATTATGACGGAGAATAATTTTCTCAAATGTTTTCAGATAATCTTCTAATATGACTAGTGTCGTTTTTTACAGCCAAATCTAGAGCTCTTTCCATCTCTTTTTTGTATTCATCTAAATTCTTTTGATTCTTTTTAATTACTTCACATTCTTGAATAATGGGTAATTCTTTGAAATTTTTGTATTGCTCAAATGTTACAGTACACGTATAGTATTTTTTTTCATCTGTGAATTTGTATTTGATTTTAAATGCCATAGTAACATGAGAATAACATCACTTCATATATTTATCTGTGATTTTATTTTATCATAACACTATTATGTAAAAAATAAAATATGAACATCATAATGTCTAAACGTATAGAATGTAAATTCTGTGGCCAAAAATTAGCTAGTAAAAAATTTCTTGATAGGCATTATAGGACAAAACATAAATCAGAAAATTAAACACTAAATCAAATTATTTTTTAGTATTTTTTTGTGTAAGCATTGTAATTGATGAACTTACTTCCTCAATAGTTTTTGATATCATATCAAAATCAAATGGTTTAAAGATAATTCCTGAAGGCGTGATTCCTTCTAACATTGTTTCAAGATTTGATGAAGAATTTCCTGTAACAATTACAACCTTTGCATCGGGATTCTTTTTTCTAATTCTTTTTAATGCTTCAATACCATTCATTTTTGGCATTTCTACATCTAAGAACATTAGATCTGGCTTGCATTTATCAAAAATTTCTACTGCATCTTTTCCATTGTGTCCAACTTCAATAATTTCTAAACCTTGAAGTTCTAGCATTTCTGCAAAAATTTCAGTTATTGCTTTATCATCATCAATTACGACTGCTGTTTTAATCGTCAATCCCAAATTTGGTATTACGTTCATACTATTAATTTCTTCTATTATTATCAGCAAATGGATTTTCTTATGAAATTCGTGACTGAAAAAGCAAAAAATTCAATTTAAATCCCAAATTTGGAATTTCCCAAAATTGGAACTTGCTCCTAAATCCCAGAAAATTTAATAAATCATAACATAATACTTTCTTTGGTTGGCTGGACTAGATCATTTGTTTGCAAAGGCACTCAAAGATGTAATAGTAGATACACTTGGTGCTAAAACGGTCCAAAAAATTGAAGACCGATTATTTGAGAAATATGGAATTTCACTTAGTCAAGGATTAGAAGAATTTGAGAAATTCGATCTAGTGTTGCATGAATTCTTTGGAAAAGGTGCTGATGGAATTGAGAAAAAATTCTTTGAACACATATTTCAAACAAAAACAAAAAAATCCAAAGATAGTTGGTATACTCTATCTGATTCAAATATTACTTCTACAATTCTTCAAAGTTATGGTGATTTGGAGAAAAAAAAGATTCTTGAGTCTGTTTCTGAATCTCCAAAAATTATTGCTGAAATTCTAAAAGAATGTGATTTGCCTAGAACTTCTGGATATAGAAAAATAAATAATCTAATTGAGGATGGCCTACTAACACAGTCTGGTCATATAATTTCAGATAACAAAAAAATTAACAAATATGTCCGAATTTTCAAAAATCTCAAAATCAATATTGACAAGAATCAAATGACAATAGATGTACAATTATCTGAATTAGAGCAAAATCAGAGCTCTATCATAAAAGTAGCACAAGGATAATTCTTAAAAATAATTTATTGTCTTGCAATGCAAGATGATTTGCTATTTTCATAACACATGGAAAGATACTTGAATAACAATGATTTTCTTAAAATATGAAAGAACCTGAGATAGTTCCAGGCAAGATCTCAAACCCCTTGAATCTTTATGTCATAATTGGAATTTTGGTTGTTGGTGGGATAATTTATGCTGTTTTGAATACTGTATCTGAGGAAGATGCTGGTTCCATAGCATTTCCTCTTTCTGTCTCGCTTGCAGCGGTAGTAGCTGTTTTTGCCTTTATTGTTGCGAAACAAAATGAGACTGGTATTTTACGAAAAGCCTATCTTTTCCTAGGTCTTGGATTTACATCATATGCTATAGCTGAAATTTTGTATTACCTTTTTGATTTGGTCTTGGGAATTGAAGCATATCCATCAATTGCTGATATTTTCTTTTTTGCATTGTATCCTTTTACTATGGGTCATTTGCTTCTAAATCTCAAATTTTTTCATACAGGATATTCTACTTTACAAAAACTTTGGATTCCTGCAATTCCTGTCCTTGCATTAGTTGTTTACGTAGCATTATCTCTGAGCATTCCTGATGCAGAGTTAAATTTTGACTTTTACTATGGATTCATTTTTGTTGCTGGTGCTTCTGTAGTTTTATCTTTTACAATTCTTGGTGCGAGTATATTCAAACAAGGTGTTTTGGGATCTGTTTGGTTATTGCTGGTTGTAGGATTGATGCTTAATGCAGGTGGGGACGTCTGGTATTATCATTTAGAAATTTTTGGGGAATACCATGATTCTCATTTTGTCAATATAATGTGGTATGTATCAAATCTGTTTATGATATATGCTCTGATAAAACACAGAAAAACTATCTAGATGGATACCCATTCTGATTTTGCATCAAATCTCGATTTGTATCTCTTCATTCTTTTAAGAACTAATTCAGCTGTATTTCGAACACTCTCATTTTCATCATGACATGATCTTTCTATAGCATCCATCTGATCAGTTGCTCTAATGATCATAAGACATTCTGTAGCTTCATGTCGAACAAGAGGACTCTCATCATAGTTTGCAGCATAAGCTAAATCTGGAATGATTCTTCTCATGTTTCTTGCAGCAATTTGATAACAAACTTCATGTCTTACTACATCATTATCATCATTTTTTAAAACCCATGCAAACATATCTGTCATTCTTTCAAATATTGGCCCTTTCAAATCTACTTCTACTGGAATTTCTCCTCCAATCCATACTGCATCCCATCGTTCAGATTCATCTTTTGATGTTTTGAAAATTTTTTCCAATTCTTCAATTCTTTCTTCAATTGGTAGACTTTTGAGTGCCTTGTCAAATTCTTGTGGTATATTTACTGAACTCATTTTCTAAGTGTTAAGTTATGAACTATCATCTATTTGAATTTTTCATAAATTATGAATTTGTTTTTTTCAAAAAGTTGTTTGTCAAAAAATAACAAACATTATTTCTAGTATTTCTAAACCGATCAGCTTTTGAAATGGACGATGGAACAATCAATTAAAAACATTCAAACATTTCAAAGAATAAAAAAATTAAAAACAAAAAAGTTTTCAAAATTTTCAAAACTAAAAAACAAAACAGTTGGAGCAGGATTTGCATTTGCAATTTTAGCTGCTGCATTTTCAGCATTACCAAATGTTATTCCAAAACCTCTAATGGAAGAAAATGCTGCAGTTGGAATCGTTCCAAATCCCCTGATGCTAGTTTTTGTAATTTATGTAGTTAACAGTTTACTGTTTTCCCCCTTTAAGAAATCGCAGCGGAAGAATCCTAATGTAAAAAGCAAAAAAATGACAATGATATTGTTAATTTTACTGGGTGCAGTAGAGGCATCTGGCACCCTAAGTTATACTATTGGTCTTCAGGAAACCAGTGCAACTAATGCCTCTATCTTAGTCAACTCTGAGACAATTTTTGCAATCTTGTTGGGAATTATGATTTTCAGAGAAAAATTGTCCAAACAGGAAATGCTGCCCTTTTTCCTCATAGTTATAGGCTCAATATTGATTCCAGTTGGAACTGATATGCATCACAACAATTGGGAATTATCTGATTTTATGATGGGGGATTTACTCGTGGTTTTGTCTGGATTTTTCTATTGTCTGGATACCTTTATTGCAAAAAAACTCAGTGACAACATCAAAACTAGACATATTGTCCATATCATGTCCTGCACTGGTGCAATAATGGCATTATCTCTGATGGTTTTCTTTGAGATTCCATTTGATATTGCTCTGGATCAATTGTCTGTAATGTCAGTTGTTGGCTTTTTGGGAATTGGGGTTACTATGATGTTATTTGTAATGGCTTTGCGATTGATTGGTGCAGTAAGAACTGTTTTGATCTATTCTACTACTACAGTGTTTAGTATTGCATATTCCGCATTAATCTTGTCTGAAACCATCACTCTTCTAAACATCACTTCAGCTACGTGTGTTCTTGTTGGATTGTTTGTATTGAGAAACAAAATAGGCTCTGACTAAAATTATCAAAGAGTAGTGTTCCTTTAATATCTCATTTTCATATCAAATGGGATAAAACTAATTTTTGCAGTTTTTTGATAAATATCCTCGTTTGTTCATTTGAGCAAACTAATTTTTTTGAAATAATGTTCTGTTCATATAATATGAAAATCCTTCATGTTGAAGATACTCCTGAAATAAGTCAAATTTTTGCAGATATTTTAGAAACAACTGGTTATGAATTTGATAGTATCTCTGATGGTAGAGCTGGTTTAGAGCTTGCAGTAAACAAAGATTATGATTTGATTCTGCTTGACATGTGCATGCCAAAATACAGTGGTGCTGATTTTTTACTTGATCTAAAACACAGGAGACCTTCAGAAATATGTAAGGTGGTAGTAGTTACTGCGTTGGAGATGAGTCACTCCCAAGAACAAGAATTGATAAAACTAGGAATTCGCTCTATTCTCAAAAAACCTATCTCTCTTCAATCTCTTTTGGCTCAATTGGAGCAAGAAAGTAAATTACTAACTTAGCCCCCAACTGATCTTGTTTTTTGGGATAATTTTCAAAAATGGGGCTTCATTTTCTTTCCAGGGTTCTCTTTGTACCCATTCAAATTTCTTAAAAAACATATCATAAAATTTTGCAAATTCTTCTCCTTCATTTACAATTTCTGAATTGCCTTGAACACACACTGCCTTATGGCCTCCTGATTTGTAAACATCGATAACGATTCCAGTTTTTGGATTTGATTTGATGTTGGAATACGTTCTGGTGTCATAGTCTGTTGCAACAACAATTGCATTGTCTATCAATACAAATGATACAGGTTTTACATGTGGAATGTCATTGTGTGATGTGGCAATTCTAGCTTCCTCTAGGGATTCCAGAAATTCAATTTCTTTTTGATTAAATTCAATCAATTGAAAATTCGTTCTCTAATATCTGGGATGTACTTGTATACAATGTCTCTTACTTTGATTTGGTCTTCTGGTGTAGGTGCCTCTTTTTGTGCACTGAGAATTGCACCGCTCATTCCTAATGCCATTCCCATTACAATACCGTAGACAAACTCTTGAGGATTTTCAACCTTTAGGGTTTCTTTGTTTTCCTTAATTTCATCAAGATATGCTGGAATTGTTGCAATGGCTCCATTGATTGTTTGAGTAATCAACATCTCTAATTGTTCTTCGCTCATGTTTGAAAATCAATATGAATTCTTAATAAATTTGCGCCTAAACTTTTTAATCAAGACTTTCTGAGCAGAGTTATGTTTTCACTTTTTACTGTAAATGAGGCAAATGAAGCGCTACCAGACGTTATAAAAAAATACGAATATGCTTTATCCAAAAAAAATGAGGTAACCAAATTAGAACAGCAGTTACAAATGAGTATGTCTACTGTCAATTCTTTTGAGGAATATGTGACTCTCAAACAGAATCTTAATTCTGCTATCACAAAATTTTACGAATCAGTCGAAATTTTGGAAAATACAGGCGTGGTTGTCAAAAGTATTGAGCAAGGACTGCTTGATTTTCCCTCCAAGAGATTTGATGAAGAAGTTTGGCTATGTTGGAAATATGGTGAAACAGAGATAAAATTCTGGCATGAAAAAGATTCTGGATTTATGGGCAGAAAACCTATTGAAGTAAATGATGAGTCTTTAGTTTAAAATTTGAATAACACAGGTTGATCTTACATCTTCCCATTTTTCTGCAAGATGAATACAAAATTCTTCTGGGTTGTCTGAGGAAAATCCGCAACTACATACATTCATTCAAATTCTCCCTCACTTGATTTTGTTTTTGACCAGATATTGTTGAATAATAATGCCTTTGAATAGATGATTGTTTCAGAGTTTGTCCAAATTGCTCTCATCTCTTTACTGTTTCCTTCATTTTTGATAAAGAACAAAACCTCATCATCGTCTTTGATCAAAAAGCACAGATTTTCTTTTACTGATGAACATAACTTCTTGACTTTAGATTTGTCAATATCCTCAAAGATGTATTTTGATTTTTTCGTAATTGGAGCTAATAGTTTGTAATCTACATCTGATTCTTCTAACGCCTCTAATGCACTAGCATGATAAAATTTCATGAAATCTTTTTCAGAACCTAAAATTCTACACTCATTTTTTGCATTTAGGATCATGTCGAAGATCTTACTGTTTACTTGATTTCCGCCTTGTAGAACCTTGAATTTTTCTTCTTCATTATCTTCAATTTTTGCTGACGCTTCAGGAATTTTTCCCCAAACTTTTTCTAATTCTGGAGCTGATTTTTTGAGTTTGTTTAATCTCTCTTTTTCAGTATTTAGTAGAACATAAACTGCTTTTTTGATTGGTAGTGCTGAGAATTGAATAGGGTGTTGAAATGATGCCTCTACAATTCCTTTGTTTTGAAGAGCAGTAAGCAAATGATATGTTTCACTTCTTGGAACCTCAACAGCTTTTGCTATATCTGAGGCTGTTTTTGCACCAATTTTGCCTAGATAGAAAAATACCTTGATCTGATTTGGGGTCAATCCAAATGTTGTAAGATACTCTTTTACCTCCTCATAATCGGCTCTGTCTACAGGGAACATGCCTAATTGGAGAGTATTAGCTGCTATTTCCATTAGTGGAAATAGTTCATTTTTTGCTTAAAAGACTGATCGTCCAGATGTAAACAGATTACTACAAATGAATACAAATGAAAAATTTTTTAGATGATATGAGCCTAACATATTCATTGTTTATTCAAATTTGTACAATCTGAAAAATTGTACTGTTGTTTAGAATTTGTTTTTTTAATTGAATTTTTACTTTCATTCCGTTCTCTTGAATTTCCATTTTGATATTTTGAAAAACTGTCTCGTACTTTTTTATTTTTTTTCCATCTGTTGAATATTCAAAACCATTTGGAATCAAGATTCCATCTGAAATCATAGATTTAATTTTTCTATATCCAGATGTTTGAGGTATTCTTGATTTTTTTAAAATATCTGCAATGATTAGTGGTTTTTTCATAACTGTGCCTAAAATCTTGTTTTTGTCTTTATCTCCAAGTGTTTCTAAAAACATTTTTGATAATTCTTGATCTTGAATGGTGACCCATTCCTCTTTTCTTTTACTTTTTTCTAACTCTATGATGTTTTGTAATGATTTTGTTTCGATGTTATCTGCATTTGCTCCTAAAAATTCTCTTAGAACACTATCTAATTTGTAAAAATCTTTGATTGCTTGAACCATATTCATTCCATGTCTGTCAATTAACCTCTTCTCAATTTTTTCTAATCTCTTTTTCCCAAGACTGCTTTCAATCTGTTTTCTTAATGATGGGACAAGAAGATTGTCTATGCCGTTTGCCAACCAATATCCGTGAAAAAATATGATAATAAGAAAGGTGGATTATCTTTCCAGATTGACATCCTTTTTTATACTAAATAATTGCATGTTTTCTCATATCTCCTAAAATTCAATTTTTGGACAAAATTTGTCAAAAATTAGCCTGATCTTAGGCACAAAAATGCATGAAAATCACTACAAAGTAGTTATTTGCAGAAAGTTGTACGTGTTATTACCTAACATACTACTCTATTTTATCCAAAATTAGCCTATTTTTTCTAATAACATGCAAGGTATGATGAAAGGATTGGTGAGTTAGGAAATGGCATTACAAGAAAATCGTATTTTGAAGAAAACTGATAATGTCTCAATTAGAATTGATTCTAAACTCAGTGCCAAACTACATGAAAAATGTGAAGAACAAAAAATCAGTCTTAATACTCTGATTAATCACATTTTAGAAAAACAAGTTGAATGGAATGATCTTGCATATGAGATGGGATGGATTACTGTTTTCCGTTCTACATTTCGTGAGTTATTGGATTCTACACCAAAAGAGACTGTTCAAAAAATTGCTTTGTCTGTTGGCAATGGTGATTTGAAAAACTCTTTGAATTATTTTTATGGTCACGTTACTCTTGAATCAATTTTAGACATGTTCAAAAAACGATTCCAAAGCATGAATGTTCAATTTAGAATTATCCATTCTGATGGAAATAGTAAGGTAGTCATTCAGCATGATCTAGGAAAAAATTGGCCTCATCTTATTGTCACACAAATGAATACGGCACTCAATGATGTAGGCCACAGAATAATTAATGATGAATACAACAAAAACGGCTTCTCATTTGAAATAGCATCAGTGGAGGAATAAAATGAGCAATACACATAGAATAGATAAAGAAGAAGACTCTATCAAATCTGATTTTGGTCTAAACAATAAGATTCTTGTTTTAATCTGTGGTTTAGCTTTAGCATTTGAATTCTATGTTTTAACTGTAGAATTTGATACATCAATTTTCAATGTTGCAGATTCATTCTTCTTCATTGGTCCCATTGGAGCAATGGCTGTAGGATTTGCTGTGGCATTTAAGAGTGGAAAAGATTCTATGTATTTCAAGCCATTTTTGGCATTGTCTGTAGGTATACTATTTTTCATGTTAGGTGATTTGGCATATCTGTATATCGAAATGGTGCTTGAAGAAGACCCATATCCATCAATAGGTGACCTCTTTTACTGGCTATTCTATCCATTTGTAATTGGATTCATTGTCTTTGCTCTGAAATTCTTTGCATTCCCATTATCAAAGCCAAAATTAGGCGTTATCTCAATAATTACTGCAGGATTAATTTTAGCATATACTGGATTATCTTATGAAGCATTTGAAGGAGACATATTCAATTTTGATTTTGCATATGGAATGATCTTTGTTGGTTCTGCTGCATTGACAGTTGGATTGTCAACACTTGGAATTATCAGCTTTAAGAAAAGTCTCCAAGGATTAGTCTGGGCATTAATTCTTGCAAGCTTGCTAATTAATGCAACAGCTGATGTGTGGTATTTCCACATTGAGCTCTTTGAAGGATATGAAGCACTACACACTGTCGATACAATGTATCTTAGTACCTGGATGGTAATGTTTTATGGTCTTTACAGACATTATAGATATTCCACCTAGTGGTATTTCTAGCCTCACCAAATCTGTCTGTCAGAAAAAAACATACAACTCCTCTAATATTTACAAATCATATCTCCTATAGATGCAAATCTATCAACAGTTGGTATATCAGGCTAGTATTGATACAATAACATCAATTCTAGGAAAACGTACAGTCTCAAAGCTAGAGTCAGATCTAAACAAAATCTGGAGAACTGACCTAAAATATGCTATACAGGATTTTGATCAATTCCATGAAGCATTAAGAAGACAATATGGCCCTGCATCAGACCGACTTGTAGATGAGATTAGAAAGAAGGTTTTAGCAGAAGCAACTCCATTTAACGAAATCCAATCAATTCAGAGTGGAGATGAATTAAAATTGCAAGATGAAGAACTTGTCAAGAAGATTCTCTTCGGTTATGGGGATGCTGATTTGAGACAATTGCTTCAACTCTGGGAGCATCCATTATTGTGTGTGGATGCAATTGAAAAGAGTAATTTGCCACAAACTTCTGCATACCGAAAAATCAATGCCATGATCAAAGACGGTCTATTGATTCAAGATGGAGAGAAAACCGTTGAGGGTAGAAAGGTTCCAATGTACAGACCAACATTCTCCAAGGTTCAGGTAGACTTTTCTCAAAAAGGCACTACTCTCCTAGTCCAGGTAGCATAATCACTATCAATTCTTTTACCATTTGATTGAATTTTTACATCTTTATTCAATAACTCCAAATTTTTACATTCTTGACTGTGCACATGCTCCCGCATCAAAAAAACACGTTATTTCCATATTCTAGAATTTTAGGCTCAAATTGGGACTATAATGATAATAATGATAACGTTATTCCCAAATTTGGTATTAACCTATGAAAATAGAAAACGAATCTTCATCAATTTTCAGTCGTTCAGCACTTAATTCAAGAAAAGGCAAAATCCTCCTTGGTGTCTCTTTTGCTCTGGCAGCAGCTGCTATGGAGGCACTTGCCGATGTAATTCCTAAGCCTCTGATGGCAGATACTCAAATTTTACCTACAAGTCCTTTAATGATTGTATTTTTGATTTACATTGTTAATGGAGCAATCTTTACTCCGTTTACTGCAAAGTCAAAACCGTTAACCAAGTTTCCACGAAAACCTCTCTATGCACTTACAGCATTGGGAGTAGTTGAGGTTCTAAGCACAATCTTTTTCCTATATGGACTCAAAGATACAACTGCCATCAATGCATCCATCCTTGGAAATAGTGAAATTGTATTTGGTGTGATAATTGCAATGATTGTTTTAGGGGAGAGACTAAAACGCAAAGAAATTTTTCCCTTTATGTTGATAGGAATTGGAGCAATCTTGATTCCTCTTGGTTCTGATATCTCTCAACATGGGTTTATGACAAATTTCGTAATTGGTGACTTTATGATTTTGATGTCGGGACTCTTCTTAGGTGGTGTGATGACCATGTATAAGAAAATGGGCGATGAATTTGATTCAAAGAGGATTATTCAATATACATCATTTATTGGAGCTGCAGTAGCACTTGGTGGCATCTTAGTAATGGGATTGCCATTTGAGATAGATCCTTCTCACCTACCTACAATCTTCATTACTGGCGTGATTGGAGTTGGAATGCCTGTTTTCTTTGTATTGATAGCCTTGAAATACATAGGTGCAGTTAGAACCATTTTGGTATTTTCGACCACAACTGTCTTTGGTGTGCTATTCTCTAGTTTGCTTCTTGGGGAGATCATCTCATTTGCTAATGTGGGTGCAATAGCCTTGGTAATTGCTGGAACCTATATCCTAAGACAGAGATTGGCAAAAGACTAGGAAAAGTAGTTCGTTATCTGAATAACATACTACTGTTATTCTATTTTTTTAGCCCCTCTATTTTATGAGAAAAATGCACCTACTGCGTTTGAGTAGAAAGTGGAATGAAGAATCTTCTGATGATGAATCAGATGACTAGGAAGTACGTGTTTTTCTAACAAAATTCTTTACATCTATAGTTTTGAGTGGTTTTGATGATTCCCACAAAAATGAACATAGTGTGAATATGTTATCTACCATTTCTGTTGAATTTGTGCATAGTGAATAATCTGAATCTGAGCTAGAGTTCTGGGCTGAAGCAGCAGAATCTGACATTATCATTTTTTGGCTTTTTTGAACGACCATTCTTCCTTTTGATGGAAGTTTTCCAATCTTGGTTTCAGTTGCATTGAATCTTTTAACAAATGGTGTTAGTTTTGGATCATTCATATCCACTAGTAATCTTACTTTGCCTCCATTCTTCTCACACATACTGATTTTTTCTGGAATAGTACTGTGATACATTCTTGAAACATCATCTAATGTTGTTGCAATATAGATTACATCAGTTGCATTCTCAATTAGTTGTGCAATATCTGCATAGATATTTTGTCGTCCTTGAACTACTCTAAATGTTGGAACATTACTCGTCTGATTTGTTGTAATCTCGTTGTTAATTTTATCAATTATTGCCTCACCCGATTTCTTGATTTTATTTACTTCGTCTTCTTTTTTGCCTAAGGCAATTTTTAGTGCATCATGTGGGTCTGCTGCAATACATAATTTTGGACTAGATAGTGTTGTAGAGATAATATTTCTGCTAACTAACTTGTCTACTGTTCGATACATTCTTGCTCTGTCAATATCAAGCTCTTTTGCAAGTGCGCTTGCAGTAATTGGTCCTGCTCTAAGCAAATTCAGATAAACTTTGGCTTCAAGATCATCTAGGTCTAGAATTTCTTCAAGTTCAGATGCTATTCCTTTTACTTGATCCTGGTATGACATCAATTTGTTTTTCTCATCCCCTTTAACCTAGGCTCATTTTGATTGATTGCATTTAGTATTTTCGAATAACTTCTCAGTCCCATGTTTTGATTAATTCCCATAAGTGGAAATAGTTAGAATAAACTGAACTAAAAGATCTGCTTGTGCAAAAATAACAAACACGTTTGTGTTGTATGTTTAATTTATTACAATAAAGTAACATATTATCATAATATCATATGAAAAATTCTTTTCACTTGAAACAATTCTATGTGTGAAATGTCTAATTTGTGATCAAAATTTTTTCTAACTTGTTATGAAGTTTTTAAAAAAATGTTTGTTCACTTGAACAAACAATCTTGAAGATCAGAAATTTTTTCATCACATCACGTTAAATGCAATTACTGCAATAACAATCATAATAACAACATGTTTTGTTCCTGCAACATAGGAACCCGCACCAATCTTCCCTGCTGCCAGTCCTCCAAAAACTGCTTCAATTATTGCCATATTGAATAAAGCTGATTCTAATTTTTCAATCTCCATGCTTGCAAGGGAGCCAAACAATCCCTCAGTACCGCTTCCAGCATTGAGTAATCCTTCTTGAACTTTTTCAATCTCTGTAAAGAAACTAGTAGTAAGTAAAACTGCTACTGCCAAGAACACTCCAAATGAGATGTAAATTGTGTACGTGTAAGGGGCAAGTGCTGATTTTCTACTTTTTTCAATATTTTGCATTTCTGAGACATGTTTTTGGATCATCTCTAGGTTCTCTGTTACGTCTCCTCCAATTTTCATTGCCATCTCTAAAAGTACTGTGACTCTACGAGAGACTCTTGTTCCTGTTCTTTCAGCAAAATTCTCAAATGCTTCTTCTATTGGTGTTCCCCAACTTATGTTGGCCCTAAGGTTTTTTAGTTCAGGCGTAAGTGCTCCTAGATTTCTATCTGCAGCTTGCTCTATTGCTTTGATCAAATTTGAGCCACTTTGAACTGAGCTTAATAATGCCAGCAAAAATACTGGCATGTTTCTATCGACACTATCTTTTCTTTGGACTTCTTTTAATTGATGAATAGTTATTGGAACAATTCCAACTAGAATACCAAAAATTAATCCTACATCTCTAATTGTTGTGGAATCTGAATACTCAGAAAAGTAAAAGCTCATTGAAATTACACTAATTGATGCAACAATAGAAAATATTGCACTTTTGAGAATTTCATTTTTTAGAATTGACTTTTTTGGTTCTAAATTAATTGCTTTTTTTCTTTTTGATTTTCTTTCGGCTTTTTGCATCTCTCTTACCTCTTTGGTACCATCGTATCCATCATTACTAACATCAAAACTCCACTTAGTGGAATAACTGCAAAAGTTAGAATATTCATTAGTGTAAGCAAACCAAATCCTGCAAGACTAGGACTCATAATTCCCATGATTGATAACATGATTACTGCAAGTAAAGGGAATACAATCAACAAAATTGTATAAATCTCTGCTACACTTCCAAGTGATTCTGTAGTTTTTTGCATGAGCATCTTTTTCTCTTCGAGTTGAACTTTTGCTGTTGCGTTAAAGTATTCTTTTAGGTCTCCTCCTGATTGAACAGTAATGATTGCCCCGTCAAGCAGTTCTGAATATGGTCCTACTGGAGTTCTATGAATCAAATCTTTGATGGCTGTAATCAAATCCATTCCTAAAATGTCAATATTTCTTACAATGAATCTGGCATCCTTTACAATGTCTTCGTCAGTTTCTTCTTTTGCAATTGCTTTGAAAATTCCCTCTAAGGTTAAACCACTTGTAGCAAGTGTTGACATGTATCCAATAAAATGAGGAATTTCTTCTACAAGTTTTGCTGCTCTGTTTTTTACTCTGATGGATGGAATTAATTGCAAAATACCAAAAGTCATGCCAAAAACCATCAGTCCTGTTAATAATGGAAGAACAAAACCAATGCTTGCAGGCTGTATGTTTACAAACTGTAATGCCACGATTCCCATGATTGCTCCACATGCACCAGCAATCATACTGAAGAATACCATGCTAGCTACATAGACCTCAAATGGTATTGGCATCATTGATTGTTTGATGGCTTTTTCCAGGTTGCCTAGTTTTGGATGCAGAAATTTTACATGATCATTTAGCATCTTGTAGCTAAAAACATGAATCTGTCCTACAGATTCTTCTTGTTTTTTCTTTTGTTTAGTTGAACTTAGTTTCATTTCTAAATATTCAACCTCTTTCTTTCATAGAATCTTTCAGGATCTGCATAGTAATCCATAATGTTTGCAGTTACTTCCTTATGATCACGAATGTCATTTTTGACCATCCAATCTAATGCTGTTCTTCTTTTTGTAAGCTCATAGTTTATCTTCTCTTCAGTATCTCCATCTCTTTCTTGAATTTTCTTAAACACTACACTGTCTCCCATGTAATCATGTGTGTCTGTTTTTGGATTCCATTTGAAAATTTCATGGGTTTTAATGTGTCCGGTGTTTTCGTCAATTCCATCAATCTCTGAAACCTGAATGATTCGTCTGGCAGATTTGTCCCCTACTCTGATTTTTAGTTGTAATGTAATCAAATCAAGACTATTTGCGATAAGTGCTTTAGGAACATCCATTGGTGATGAAGTCAATCTTGTCAATGTTGCATCAACTGAATCTGCGTGGATTGATGAAAAACCTCCGTGACCAGTAGCCATTGCTTGGAACAATGTGTAAGCTTCACGCCCTCTTGTCTCTCCTACAATAATGATATCTGGTCTTTGTCGAAGGGCTGCTCGAAGAAGGTCAAATTGATTGATTTCACCAATTTGTGTATCTGTGAAATTTTGTCTTGAAACAGCTGGTATCCAATTCTCATGTGGCAAATTCAATTCTTGAGTATCTTCAATACTGACTACTTTCTGGCCTGGTCTGATAAATGAGGCAAGAGCATTCAGTGCCGTAGTTTTTCCACTTGCAGTTCCTCCTGCAATTAGCATAGTTGCCCTTTTTTCTGCAAGATACCACATGAATGCTGCAATATCGATTGAAACTGTTCCAAATTTTATCAAATCTATAATTGTAATAGGATCTGCTCTAAACCGTCTGATAGTAAATGTACTGCCTCTTTTTGTAATTTCATGACCTAATGTTAGATTGATTCTACTTCCATCAGGTAGTGATGCATCAATAATTGGGTCTGCCATGGAAACATGTTTTCCACAGATATAAGCTGTTTTTCTTGCAAAATTGTTTAATTCTGCATCTTTTTCAAAAATGATGTTTGTTGGCATTGATTCATGTTCTCTGTGCCATATGTAGATTGGAATGTTTGTTCCATCACAACTAATTTCTTCTATCATATGGTCTCTCATTAACGGCTCTATTCTTCCAAGATGTACAAAATCTCTTATTGCAAAATAATTTATTTTTGCAATATTTTTTGGTGGAATTTTTAGTCTGTATTTTTTTATCATTGATGCAATTTTCTTCTTTAATCTCCTTTCAGCATCTTTTTTTGATTTAATCTCATGCAGTGAAACACTGAGTTCAGTGATTAGTAATTTTTTGATTATCTCTAAGGCTTTTCTGTCTCGTTCAGTTAAGATTGGTTCAATTACTTGATACCTTAAACCCCCCTTTGCAGTTGGGTCTTTGATTATTCCTGCATGAATTTCTGTATTATCCCATTCTAATTTTGATAGTGTCATAAATTGTGGAATTTTAGGCTCATTTTCCACTTTGGAGATTGATTTTGCTAATGTACCTGTCTTTTCTTTTTTTGAAGAAATCATCTTTGCAAAATTCATTGGTTCTGTCTGAATTTTTTGTAACAGTGAAAACTTGTCTTTAACAATATTGAATTTCAATTCATAAAATTATGTACAGATAATGTGTTTTAACGCTTGTTCGTTCATCTGAACACTCAATATTATTTTTGAAAAATTCACCCTTTATTGATTTTCAAGAAATCGTTTGTTCAATTGAACAAACATTTTTTTAAATCACAATTAGTCCTGCCATTTTACGTGTTAAAGTCTCTTCCTCGTTTTGTGATTTTTGGTGCACTAGTTGGAATTTTGACAATTGGTTTAGCCACAAGTACAATCGATGCTGGTGGAAAAGGCCATCACCTTGATAAATTAGTGTGTAATGCTGGTCAAGTTATGGTAGGAATCATGTATTCTGAATATGGTCATAATAAAATGTCCATAATTTGTCAGCCTGATTTGTTTGCAGCAGCAAATATGATTCCTTTACATTTTGAACAAAAAGGCATTATCTCTGTACCTGCAGATAGCTCAACATCAAATCTAGTCCAACTTGCAACCTGGGAAATTATCAAAGATCCTCAAGTTGAAAATAATGCCATATTGGGTTCTCTTGAAGGATTAACTGGTCATATGAAAAGAACTGTAGGAGGAGATGATAATGATGGTGATGTTGTTTATGGTTTCTTTAGCTCTATTGATGGAGTTCAATGGAGATCCGAAGAAAGTTTCTCTACCCAATCTGCTGAATTTGTTCCAAAAGTATCTAGAGGAACAAATGAATTGATTCAATCTTTTGATGAGGAGACTGGAGATCTTCTTGAGATGAAATATCTTTCATTTGGCGTTCATAGTTCTGATAATGCTGCTGGAGAAATCAAGGATGTTTCAGGAACTGTAGTAGTAACTTTGCCTGTAGGTTATTCAATTCAGCTTATGGAGGATGAACCAGAACCTCCTATAGGTGATGAAGATAACTGTGATAAAAAATGGAAGAAGTACTATCATGATGGATATGAAAACAAATGGAAATCATATGATGATGACGATGATGATGACAGATGGCATCATGATGATGATGATGATGATGACTCAAAATGTCCTCCACACCACGATGACGATGATGACAAATGGAACAAATGGAAACACCACGATGACGATGATGACTGATAGTTTGATTACTGTCTAATAATTCTCAAATTATGTATTAATCAGAACTGACAAAATAATTGTTCGTTCATTTGAACAAAATTTCCTTTTTACTCTTTGATTGACCATCAATTTTAGTTGAAAATAATATCTACATATGTAGTGAGGGTTGCCTATGATGTTTAGAAAAAAATCTCAATCTGCAGACACAAAAATGGAAAGTAAGAAAAATAAATATTCATCCACAATGAATGATTATGCATCCGTTTTTTCAGAGTCTTTAGATGAATCTGAACCTATACCAATTGAGAATGATTTAGAACAAGAATTAATTCCTATAGAAGAACCTGATTTTCCTGAACCCTCATCTAGCAAATCAGTAAAACTAATTCAAGAAATTCAAAATCTTGATGATAAAACTATCAAACCATTCATTGATTACAATGAAGGGAAATTATTCTATCCTATATTATCCAAAATTGGTGAGACTCAAGATAATGTTGCTTACTTGGATGGTTTAGTTTCTGATGGAATTTTAGAAAAAAATGTCTTTGAAAAATTGATTGTTTGTCCTCTTCATCCTGATACATTTAGTTCCAGCGTTCGCCTATACTGTCCAAAATGCCATTCTATGGATGTTGAAAAAATGAATTTGTTTGAGCACAAAAAATGTGGATATATTACAGAAAGCAGCAATTTTGATTTTACATCAAACGGGAATCTTCAGTGCCCCTCTTGTAAGAAACTAATCACAAATTTTGAGAAAGAAATACGAGTTCCAGCAATGTGGTATCAATGCAATGATTGTACTGAAAAATTTGATAATGCTGTAATCAAACTACATTGTAGAAAGCATGACCATGATTTTGACACAAATTCTGGTCAATTTGTAACTACTTACAGTTACAAACTAAAAAATTCTGAAGTCTCCATGAATTCTGATACCAGTCAAATTAAAGATGATCTTCTAAAATTACTTGAAGGATTCAATTTTGCAACAAAACAGAGTGTCTCAATTAAAGGAAAAAGTGGAAATGTTCATGAAATCCCTATCTATGCAAAACGTTCAAACACAAATGAAACTCTTGCAATTTTCATAAAGAACCAAACAGATGGAATTGATCAAACAGAAATGAATTCTGTCTTAGTTCCAAAATTAGATGTAGACCCAACTCATACAATGTTTTTGACCACTTCTGGAATTAATGATGGTGTAGAAAATCTTGCTAAGCATTATGGCATCAATCTTATTTCTAATTCTGATGCATCACAAATAATTTCACAAGTTGAAAGTTTTGTATCCAAATGGCACTCTAAAAACTCTAAAAAAGAAAAACCATCTTCTCTAACATCTTTGATGTCTGATTTCAAACTAAAAAAAGGTGGTAAAAACTGAATGCTTCCAAAAAACCTGGACTAGAAAAAAGACGTGCAGTAAGTCAAGTAATGGGCAGTCTTGTTATATTAGGAATTGTCAGCTCTGTTGGTTCTGTAATTTTGTTTAACGGAATGGATAGTATTAGTGCATTTACATATGATTTGTCATTTCATGAAAAATCAAAAAATCAAATCCATAGAGAAGATATTGTGTTTGAACATGTACGTTTTGAGCCTAATACTGACAACATGTCAATCGATTTGGCAAATATAGGCACAGTGGAATCTACAATTTCCACAATTACAATTTTGAAGATTGACAGCCAAGAAATTGTTGCCAATTGGGTTGAGATAAATCAATCAATTCCAATCAAAGAAAATCAACAAATTTCTCTTGATAATTTAGATGATGCTGAAATAATCCTAAATCCACCTACTTCAATTTGGAATGATGCTAATTATCTTAATTCAGAATATAAAATTTCATTAACAACTACTCGAGGCAATTTCTTCTCTACAATTGCCAGTCCGTTTAATACATAGGTGATTAAAGATGTCAAAGAAAATTAAATCAAATTCTCGTTTAAGAAAAAGACGTGGAGTAACTGATGTAATTAGTACAATGTTGCTCATGGCAGTAACCGTTACTGGTGCAAGCACTTTAACATTTTTTATGAATGACGCATTTGTTTCAGGCAATCTTAGCTCTGTAAACACACTTGAATC
Organism: Candidatus Nitrosopumilus sp.; assembly: GCA_028279625.1. Classification (GTDB taxonomy): domain Archaea; phylum Thermoproteota; class Nitrososphaeria; order Nitrososphaerales; family Nitrosopumilaceae; genus Nitrosopumilus. Next base: position 38,937 of record JANQNM010000100.1, read on the forward strand.
TTCATCATTGAATGTTTTGCTTTTAGCTTATGATACAAGAGATTCATCTTCTTTACTAACATTGACTGATGTTGATAATGAAAATACTGTAAATTCATTTCTGTGTGCTTCGACATGTAGTAGTTCTACAAATAGAATTCCTGATAATGGTGGAACTGAATTTATTGTATTACAACTTCAAAATAACGGCATTGATCCAATTTATCTTGAAAATGTTATCTTAAATGGAGTTAATCATGAATGGGATCCTGGAACGTCTGGAATTCAACTTGATGCTTCTGCTGATGATTTAGTTGGCCCTGATAGAAGTTATCCTTCTGATGGAATGTATTCAATTTTGCCAGTTGGGTCTAGTCCAATCATTCAAAATGAAAATATCCAAATTTCTAATGGTCAAATTGTAAATGTTCTTGTAAAACTTGGATCTGATGACTCTGATATTCAAATTAACAAAGGAATTCACGTTTTGTTAAACACCGGCAGTGTACAGTCTGTTGAATTTTTGATTGAGAGTGGTAATGCCCAATGAATGTCAAAAAAGTCTCGTTTGAGCCTAAAAATAGGCGTGGATTGTCTTCAGTTGTTGGGGCATTATTTTTCACAGTTTTGATGGTTGCAGGATTTTCTGTTTTAAGCTTGGCATTAGATGCTCAGACTGATATTGTAACTACTCAAAGAATGGTTTCAGATGTAGAAATAAAAAAACAACAAGAACAATTTGGAATTATAGCATCAGTTGATGGGAATAAAATTCTAGATGTTTCAATAAATAATCAAGGACAAAATTCTGCAGAAATTTCAAGTGTTTGGATTGTAAACAAAACTTTGCCAAATCAACCTGTTCAGAGATTTGAAGTAAATTATGATGATGCGTACATTCCATCTGGATTTACTTCCAACATTTTAGAATCTCAAACACTACAAATGGTTGATGATACTTATGACATCAAAGTTGTTTCTGCATTAGGAACTATCAAAATTATAGAATTAACCGTTGGAAGTGGTGGTGGAGGTGGTTCAGGATTACGTGCTGAATTAATTACAGATCCTCCTGACGTGATTATTGGACAAAATGTTACAGTTGCATTGATGGTAACAAATACTGGAATTGATACTATAAACAATGTTCAACCCGATCCAATTACATTTACTCCAACTGGAAGTGGTGCTGCTACTGCTTTTTCGTCTCATACTCCAGATTCTGTTGATTTGAATGGAGGTGCTTCTGTATTGTTCTCATGGGATTATCAAGTTACAGGAGATAGTGGCGATGAACTTTCTTTTTCATCAATAGCTAGAGGTGATGGGGCAGCAAGTAACACTGTATCTGATATTAGCATATTACGTGAACCGACTGATGGTGGTTCAGGAGGCAGTGGAGGAGAAGAAATTGTTGTGAGAAATGAATTATTTGGTAAACCTCAAATCTTTATGATTTTTCCAAATCCTATAGGTTGGGATAACAATAACAGAGCACTTTGGGGTGTGATGGTAGCAAATCCTACTGATCAGCCAATAGAAGTTTCTAAAGTTGCAATAGTTGCAATGTCTCCAAGAGCAACCTCAAGTGATAAGATTTTTGCACCTGAATGTGAAGATCAATCCAGTCCTCTTGATCCTAGAACAGTTTCTCCTACCACAGACCGTTGGTCTTGTCCTGAAAGTAACCAATTACAATGGAAAAATACAAACAATCCTCAGGTAATTCAACCAAGATCAGTTCATCCATTTTTAGTAGAAATTGGAACTGAATCAATAGGAAGTACAACTGGAGAAGCTAATCTGATTCCAATTCAAGTAACTGTTGCAAGTACACTAGGTCAATTTGGAAAAGCAGGTTATCTTAGTACAATGGCTGAAGAAAACGTTGCAATGCCAAATGTTTTTCTTTCTACTGCTGTTGGAACAACAAACTCTGCAAACATTATAGGTACTGTGACAGGAATTACTGAAGGAGCGTCTGTAACTTTTAATGCATCTATAGGTGACTTTGATACTGGTTCTGGAAATGAAATAAAATCTGATTCAAGATTGATAATCAACATTCCAAAAGATTGGACCTATACTGGAATTAACAGCTTTACAGGATTTGATAATCCCCCTGATGTGCAAACTTTTCCTGATGGTTCAACACAAATCATTGGAACTTTATCAAATGATCTAACTGGAAGTGGCGATGTTGCAAGAACAATACAATTTACAGCAACTGCCCCTGATGTAACAAATGCAAAAATGTATGTAATGCACATCCTTGCTGACGGCATTGCTACTGGTTCATCAAGCAATAATTACACCATAGGACCCCTTTCCGAATCTGTTTTACAAGTTTGTCCAACAAGTGGTTGTCCATAAATTTTCTATTTAGGCTCAAATCTTTGATTTCTTGTTGTTCATTTTAGTACACATTTGTACAAACTATCTGATTGTAGTCCATTTTGAACAAAGATCTCTTTAACATCTTTTTGAGTTTTAAGAAATTCAGAAATGACAAAACTACAGTCAAAACAAAACAAATTGACATCAAGAAGAGCAGTTGCCCCAGTAATTGCAACACTCCTCTTAGTAGCAATCGCAGTCGTTGGTGGAAGTATTGTCTTTGTGTTCTCACAAGGATTCTTTAGTTCTGCTCAAATCAGTGGTGCCCCAACAATTGAGTCACTACAATTTACAGGCTATGATGCAACTGACGGTGCAGTCTTAGAAATCCATGATGGCGTAGACAGTGGTGTAGCACAAGGTGGTGCAACAAATGACGGTCTATTGTCTGGTGAAAGAATTGCAGTATACATACAAAACAATAGTGTACAAAAAGTCACTCTAAGTGAAGTTCGCTTTGCTGGAACTGAATACACCTTTGTTTCAGGCCCTGCATCTCCAGGTAACCAAATCGATGCCTTTGGCAGTGGTACTGGCTTGCTAGATTCTTCAACTGCAGGATACATGATTGCAACCAATTCTAACACCGCAGCAGCAGCCGATGTTT
>JANQNM010000118.1 GCA_028279625.1 Candidatus Nitrosopumilus sp.
TATGCAACTCTAGTATTTTCAGTTAGTGTATTATCATCATAATCGGGTTTGTTGTCATTGAGTACAACATTTTCCAATACTGCACCAGGTTTAATTGCATTCCAAATTTCTGGTTCTGCTTCTTGACTAAGGTTGATACATTTCGCATAACAACCACCTTCAAAATTAAAAGTTCCATTATCGGACCAACCATGCTCATCATCACCAATTAATTTTCTATTAGGATCTGCAGACAATGTTGTCTTACCAGTTCCAGATAATCCAAAGAATAATGCTGTGTCACCCTTTTCACCAATATTTGCTGAACAGTGCATTGGGAAAATTCCTTTTTCAGGTAAAAGATAATTCATTACTCCAAACATGGATTTTTTCATTTCTCCAGCATATTCAGTTCCTCCAATCAAAACAATTTTTCTTGTCAAATCAATTAGAATGAAAATATCAGTTCGGGTACCATCTTCATCTTGAATTGCCTTAAAGTCATTAATACACATAATAGTGAATTCAGGTTCATGATTTTCTAACTCTTCTTTTGAAGGTCGAATGAACAAGTTTCTTGAAAACATATTTTGCCATACATGATCATTGATTACTCTAATTGGTAAACGAGTTTCAGGATCAGCTCCTACAAATCCATCAAAAACAAAAAGTTCTTTGTTGTCAACAAACTTTTTCATTTTTTCTAAAATCTTTTCAAACTTTCCACTTGGGAATTGGTGATTGATTTTTCCCCAATCTATTGTGTCATGAGTTTTATCATCATATACAATAAAACGGTCATCAGGGGATCTACCGGTATATTTTCCAGTATTTACTGAAAGTGAGCCTGTAGAATTTACAACTCCTTCTCCACGCTCTACAGCAAGGGAAACCATTTCCTCTACGCTTAGATTTCTGTGGACTTTGGATGGATTTATTCCAAATTCTGATAATTGAGATGAGAATTTGTCAGTTATGGCATTACCTAGTACTTGAGTCAGAGGTTTACGCCTCCAAAAATAATTTTTACAATCCCAGGCTTAGTCATGAGATATTTCGATCCGCCTTGAATTTCCTTATTATCTCTTTGCTATCTCAAATTTTTTCTTGTCTAGGAACGTATTTATTTCAAAATTCAAGAGTCATTCTGATGCCGATCAATAAAGATAAGATTGCAAAGAGACAAGAAGTCAAAGAACACAATCCTGACTTCATAAGACCAGAGAGTTGGCGTTATGTTAGACTCCAAACCGGATGGAGAAAACCTAAAGGTATTGATCATCACCAAAGAAAACAAAAGAGCAGAGGTCGTCCAGGTCTTGTTAAAGTAGGATATGGTGGACCTAAAGATTCAAGAGGATTACATCCTTCAGGATTTACAGATAATTTAGTTTACAATTTAAGCGATTTAGAAAAACTTGATCCAAAAAAAGACGGTATCAGATTTGGACATAGTGTTGGAACAAAGAAGAGAAAAGAAATTGTTGCAAAAGCAATTGAAGGAAAATTCAAAATTTTTAATGCGAGAGTGAGTGCAAGTGGTAGTAAATCTTAAAGCTAAGAAAAGACTTGCAGCCAGAGTAACTGGTGTTGGAGTTCACAGAATAAAGTTTGATGCAGATCATTTAGATGATGTAGCTGATGCAATTACTAGAGAAAATATACGAAGTCTCATCACAGCAAATACAATCAAGATTAAAACATTCACAGGAACTTCTAGAGGAAGGGCTCAAACAAAAAAGTCTCAGAAAAATAAAAGAGGTACAACTCAAGGTTCTAAACAAGGTAGAAAAGGCGCAAGAGTTGGAAAGAAAGAGGTTTATGTCGCAAAGGTTCGTTCCCTTAGAAGATTATTAAAAATTGCAAAAGACAGAAAGGATTTAACCAATCCAGAGTTTTGGGCACTATACAAGAAGGTTGGCGGCAATACTGTTAGAAATAAAGCCCATCTTAGAACTTTGATGGAAGAAATCAAGGCAAAAAGAAAGAATTAGAATTCTTTTTTTGAGTTTTTGATATTTTATTCAAATTTACTGTAGTGGTTTAACTCCAAGTTCTTTTCTTTTCTTGTTTGTTAACTCACAATAGAAAATTTGTTTGTCTTCAGACATTT
>JANQNM010000022.1 GCA_028279625.1 Candidatus Nitrosopumilus sp.
CTGGATAAGCAAATTTTCTTTATTGTGGCCTTCGTAGTACAGTGGTTAGTATAGAGGATTGTGGATCCTCGGACAGGAGTTCGATTCCCCTCGAGGGCCTCTTTAGTTTACTTTAAGGCTCTTACAATTTGTAAGAGTCTAAAATTAAATCTGCAATTCCCTTTGACGGCCTAGAATCATTTAGATTCGCATTTGAATCTCAAGATCATCCTTAAGTAACTTCACATCTTCATTGTTTTGTACATGTCTAGGGGAATTATTTTATCCATACTAATCGGATTTGTATCTTTAGGATTAATTGGATTTTCTTCACAAGATGCATTTTCAATCGATTCAACTTTAGAGACTGTATTTCTTATGGATGGTTCTGGCAGTTTAGGTTCTTCTGGTTTTGTCATAGAAAAAACTTTTGTAAACAATATTATCCAAAATGGATTACCTAGTGATTCTCCTGTAGGTTTAGTTCTTTTTGCAACTGGAGCCAACACATTGTATGATTTTAGTGATGACCAAGACAGAACAGCACTGACCAATTTTATTAATAATATTGTATATCCAGGCGGCAATACCTATACCAAAGATGCCGTTTTAGCAGGAATGGATATTTTTGATCAAACCGGAAGCCCTCAAAACAATAAACTAATGTTTTTGATTACTGATGGTAATCCCACTACTTCTCCTCCACAAGGTGTATGTGATAATGAAGATATCAAAAATATGTTAGATTCTCGTGGTATTAAGGTGGTCATCATTGGAATTGGCAATGCATGGGATCCCAATATGATCAGCTGTATAGTTGATGACGCTTCTACTGATATTATTGATATGTCTAGCTTTTCAGATGCTGCAATTGCAGAAATAATTAATCAATTAATTGATTCTGATGGTGATGGAATCCCTGATGATGTTGATACATGTCCTGGCCATGATGATAATGTTGACATTGATGGTGATGGAATCCCTGATGGCTGTGATACATCAATAGTAGGAGATCCTCGTTGTAGTGGTAATGGTACTTATGATTCTGTAACTGATTCATGTACTTGTTTTAGTGACGGTGATGGAACTTTAGGTTCTGGAAATGGGCATTTTACAGGTGCATCTTGTAGTATATGCGCTCCTAACTTTTTCCCCGCTATTGGAAACCTTGATGCTTGTACTGTATCTTGTTCACCTTCTGGAACTAGCGCTACTCCTGGATTAACATTTGGTTGTAATTCTCATGGAACTTGTTCCTCGATAGGACAATGCCAATGTGATATTGGATTTGAAGGAAATTCTTGTGCAATTCCATCTGATTCTGATAACGATGGAATACCAGACAGTGCAGATCTGTGTCCTTTTGAAGATGCAACAGGACAAGATTCTGATGGAGATGGATGTATTGACACACAAGCTGATTCTGATGGCGATGGCATTCCTGATGATATTGAAGCAATGTGCAATGTTGATGTATCAAACATGATAGTTGGCACTGCTAATGCTGATTGGATAATTGGAACAAATCAAAATGATGTAATCTTTGGTGGAGATGGAGATGATCTAATCTTTGCAGGAAAAGGACATGATTGTGTATTTGGTGAAGGTGGAGATGACTGGATATTTGGTCGTCAAGGAAATGACGAGATTCATGGTGGTGCAGGAGATGATGCAATTAGAGCAAATGCAGGAAATGATTTGATCTTTGGTGATGCAGGAAATGATGCCCTAGAAGGAATGAAAGGAGATGATACAATTAATGGTGGAGATGGAAATGATATTATTTTTGGTGGAGCAGGAGCAGATACCATTAATGGCGATGCAGGAAATGATAGAATTCGTGGCAATCAACAAAATGATTCTGTAAATGGTGATGCAGGAAATGATATGATTAGTGGAGGTTTAGGTGATGATGCATATGATGGCGGTGCAGATACAGACATGTGTGTTGATGATAAAGACAAAGCAGGCGAAACTAAAGTAAACTGTGAGATTACATAGATAAATTAGATTCCATAAACGATTCAAACCCAGAATGATTGTAACATTTCAGATTTTGTAACACATCTTAAGAAATAATTAGCAGATTGACAAAAAATCAATGAAATGGATCTTGATGAGTTTTGCTCTGGTCTTTTTGATAATTTTCCAAAAATAAGATATGCTGCAGTTCACCACATTTCATCAGAAAAATTAGCAGGAGGGATGAGAGAAGGAGTTTCCAGCTATGTCGATGATGAGGATCATCGCAAGAGAATCATGGGAACAATACTGAATTGGCTTTCAAGAAATGACCTGAAGGACTTGGCTGGCAAGACTAGATGCCTAGTTGAACATACTGACAATGTCACTTTGCTAACATTTGCAATGTCAAAGGACAAATTATTGCTAATTAGCACAGAGCCCAACATTGATAGCCCCTTAACTGAAAAAATCAAAAATTTCTTGCAAGATGCATCTATTAACAAGTGGTATTTGTAAGCATCAAAAACAAAAATTCCTACTTGCTAATGATTATTGATCTGTGAACCAAACCTTTGCCCAAAGAAAGTTCAAGCCTTTTAGAAATCACACATGAAAATTAGATTCTGAAATTAAATATCCTGATCAAGTATATTATTAGAGGTTAAAATCATAAAGAAAAAATTCTTGGCATTAATTACAGTTGTATCTTTCATTGTAGTTGTTTTTGTAAACAGCTATATTCCACCTAGCTACGATGTAATAGAACAACAAGATGACCAAATTAATATTGAAAAAAGATTGGATGTTCTATATGAAAACTTGAAACCCTGTCAAAATGAGGAAAATTCACGATTAGTTGCAATATGTGAATATCCAATTAAAGAAGAAATCAAAATACTAGAATTCAAACAAAAATCCAAAACCTTTGTTGTTGGACCTATCACATACTACTATGCAGGGGGAGAAGTCGAAGTCTCTGAACAAGAAATGGCAGTTTTTAATCTAGAGATGTTAGCAGAAAATACAGGCTCCTCTGACGTTGTACTGCTTCATTGTTCAGGAGCATTATCTTGTAATTATCATCTCTGGGATGGCAAAACAAAGTACATTTTTTCTTCAACTAATTTTGCTGCCGGAAACATGGGAATAAATCCTGGACAAACTAAATTTGTCAACATAATTTTTGGACCCGGACAAGGATATGGAAACTATGTTGATTTTGAATATGATCCTTCAAAAGAATATTCTCTTTTAATTGATGAATATTTTGGAAGTGCAGAAATTCCACTTGAATTAGTAGAAAAAATGTAACTTGCGTGCGTGTTCAATATTTGCAAAACACTAGCAGGCGTGCAAACCAAACATTTTCTTAAAAAGAGTTCTATCAACTACAAAACTCTCCTTAAATATTTTGAATGTGAATTGGTACTATGAAGAAAATAATCAAATATTCTGCATATGGAATTTTTGCCTTTAGTGTAGCGATTACAACATTTACTGTTGCATTTTATCAAAGCATCTTGTTTTGATTTATTTAGCACAAATTATTCCTATTTACAGTAACCAAGCCTTTTAGGATAGATTCAGTTTGAATATTTTCAAAGTATTCTTTCCTTGCTCTGTTATGCTTACTAAACTATTCCGTCCTACTGATTCAACTGAAATGTATTCTTCATCAATCATTGGTTCTAGAATTGTTTTTAGCTGACCGTGTTCTGCTTGTTTGCTAAGTACATGTCCGTCAGCAGAATAGATGATTTTTTTACTCTTTAATTTTTCAATGAGATATTTCTTTTTCATTTTTTCATCATTTTGGAGCAAAATTTCTAACACTGTCAAATATTCTGATTTTGGAATATGCATCTTATATGTTGGAATGGATACAATATCACCAATCTTCTCTTCTTTGATCTTCTTTGGGACTCTAATCTCTTTGTATTCAGACTTTGCATAGTATGGTTGACCTTCCCAAATCATACATGCCATCATTGCTGACATACAACTAATCTTAGTTCCAGTTGAGATGTTGAAAAACAACTGATGTCCCTTTTCATCTGCAGTAATTTTTCTAAAGACTGAAATGCATTCCATTAAATCCCAGATATCTGCATAAACTACTTCTAATTCTATTCTATGATTTTTCAAAATTGTTTTTGTTTTTTTGAGATATTCGTATGATACGTCCTTTTCTTTGTAGGCAATAATGTATGCCTTGTCAGCATGTAGGCTAATCATAGGCTCAGTTACCCTCTCAACATGATGGTCCAGGGTTGCTATGTGGATTCGAAGTTTTGATTGCATTTGCTTCGTCTATCTTAATGAAATTAATGATATTAATATCAATATCCTTAATTGCCAATTTTTTGAAATTTTTGAAGATGATTGGTGGGGACCAAATAGAAAATGCCGTTTAAAATCAAGTACAAGTTTGAAGGCGATGAGGAATACTTTGAGGTTTATGTTACATACAAGCAGTACAAACAATTTAAGAAATTGCCCATAGTTTCTGAATGCGAGGTTATGACTGATGATGATCAAAATCTTGATGATTACAAAAACGAAATGCAAGAGGCATTAAACTATGCTGCTGAAAATGACACAAGTCATATCAAGAAACTGTCTCATCCTGCTCCGAAATAGTGATGATTATGGCAAAAGAACCAGACTCTGCAAAAAGTGTTGAAGAAGAAATTGAACATATTGAAAAAAGAATGAAACAACTAATGGATTATGAGAAATTAATGCTTACAGATGAAATTAACCTAGCAATATCGAAAAAAGTTTCTGTACATATCCATCTAGAAGAGATTCTTGATGAGAAACAATAATTACATTCAGTGTAAGTCTGTGAATCTAACTATCACAAATCTAATGTTTTTTGTGAGTACCTATTGTACGCAGGGCAGTATTGAAACCTGAAATCTCTGCAACAAACTTGTCGTCAGACGATGTAATAATTACAATGTCTTTTTCTTCGGGTTCAAGTGTCTGAATCAGTTCATCTCTGATTTCTGGTTCATCAGGAAAACAAACAACCTTGTCTCCTGAAAAAACAAATTCTCCATCCCTGTAAATCAAAGTCAAAGAATCACTTGCACCATAAAGTATTGCATAATCTCTTTGCTGCATTCCATTTCCAATCTCATCAATATATTCTCTCTTTATCAAAATAGCACAGTTGTGTTCTCCATTTGTAAGGCAACATTTTTTCAGAAAAGTTTGTGAAGGCATAATTTTATGGAATTGCATTGCAAACTTTTTCCCCTTGTTTGTAAGAAACGTTCCAGCCTTTATCGAATCGACTAAACCATGTTCTTTTAGATGTGAAATTAAAGTTCTAACAGCACCTTCTCCTAACTGAAGCTCACTGCAAAAGCTTGAACGACTAACATACTTCTGAGATGATAAAAGTAAAATTGATTTTAGAACGTGTGGTGTGTTAAACGTCAAAGCTTTACTAGTTCCTTTTCTTGCAACAATTTTTTGCAATAGTTTGATCTGCTGATGCATTAATTTTATTTCACGCCTGATGTATATATATTGGATGATCCATCCAATAGTTTAAGTATCGGAATATCTACAACGATCCCATGTCAGTTTCAAATGAGATAACAATCTCAAAATCAAAAACACCCATTTTTGGAATTGCAGTTTTAGCTTTTATCTCTGCATTTGGTTTATTCTTTGTAGGTTATGATCAAGGACATCTCTTTAGCATAGTGCAAGGAGCAGAAGCCTTTGATGAACTCTACATTCATGAGCTAACACACGACATGCGACATGCAGCAGGATTTCCTTGTCATTAGGTGATGTAATATGAGAACTGCAGTATTTTTGGCAATTGTATTGGTATCAGGCGCATTAGCTGGAACAATCCATGGAATGGCAAATCTTGCTATAGTCGAGCCATATCTTGATGAGGCAATTGGAATCGAGAATCAAAATCTCTTTGCATCCGGTGAAGAAGAAGACACTCCCCAGTTTTGGGTAGAGTATAACTCATACCGTGATTGGCAAAAAGGTGGACAGGTTTTAGCTGGAGCAATTTTGGGAACATCCATTGGTGCATTATTTGGAATTGTTTATGCTTTATCTAGAAATTCGTTGCCTGGAAGAACTGATTTGCAAAAGTCATTTGTTCTTGCAGGAGTAATGTGGGTTACAGTTTATCTTATTCCTTTCTTGAAATACCCTGCAAACCCTCCAACTGTTGGAGACGGTGAGACCGTAGTGTTGAGAGCAATCTTGTATCTTTCCTTTATTGCAATCTCTGGTTTTGGTGCAGTAGGATTCTATCAGGTATACAAGAGACTAAAATCAAATACCAAAGTTTTGGCCTTTGCTGGATATGCAGTATTCATAGGAGTTATGTTTGCATTAATGCCACCAAATCCTGATGAGGTAACAGCACCAATGGATTTGGTAAACGGATTTAGAGTGATGTCTGTTCTTGGTGTTTCTGTGTTTTGGGTGTCTGTTGCAGCAATTCTAGGCATGCTTTGGCACAAATTCAGACCCGATTCCGAGATTTCTTTGGTAAACCCGAGTAGGAATTGACTCTCTTCATACCAAAACTATCAGTTGTGAGACACGACTATGTTTTATTTTTCTGGAGGGCATTATGAAGCACGGTATATTGATTATAGATAGGGGAAGCAGAGAGCAAGAAGTAAGAGAAGAACTTTCAAACATTTGTAGTATGTTAAAGAAAAGTGGCAAATACCAATACGTTGGATACTGCTTTCTGGAAGTAGCCCCTCCATACATTAAAGACGGAATGTTTGATGCGCTAAAACATGATCTTGATCGACTTACGATCGTACCTTACTTTCTAAATCCCGGCAAAAAATGGAAACTTGCAGTAAAGACTGCTATGGGATTTCGAAAGAATTCTGCCACAGAGATTGTCATAACAAAACCGTTGAACTCCCATCCTGCAATGGCAGAACTTGCAAACCAAAGAATAGCCGAGGCGCTTGACAGTCATGCTGTTGTTACACCAAAAGACAAAATCGATGTATTGATCATAGGGCATGGAAGCATGGATCCTGATGCCAAAACTGCACTACAGTATGTCACAGACAGAATTCAGAGCAAATACAAAACTGCTCAATATTGTTTTTTGGAAATAGAGAAACCTGACATAAAACAAGGAATAGAAATATACGAAAAAAACAACTCACGAATACTTGTTGTGATGTTATATTTTTTACATAGAGGCGCTCATGTGAAATACGACATTTACCAAGATCTTATTCCTGCAATGAAGTCATCATCCATTCAACAAATCATCACAACCAAACATCTTGGAGTAGATCCCAAAATAATCAATTTAGTAAATGAGAGAATATGCGAGGTAAACCAACTAGCAGTCTTACCAAAAACAACATTTTGATCCGTATTTTCCTGTAAACAGCATTTGGAGTCCAAATCTAGCATTTTGGACGCCTAAAAAAGTGAGGGACACAAGAAATGACAAGTCGCCTCTAGGACCTACTTTTGATGATTTTAATTATTTGAATATCAGCGACAATATTTTCTAGTACTTCTTTTTGTAAATAGCGTGCATTGTAACGGTTCCTGCAGACAATACAAGGCAGAAAGCAATAGTAGAGAAGGAGGACGATATGAGCAAGGTCAAAAACGATGTCCTCAATGTGAATTGTTTATTGAATGGGAGGGATTGTGGTGTCCTTGTTGTGGACGTTTGCTTAGAACCAAACCTAGAGCTAGAAAATTAAAACAGAGACTGGCATTAAAACATGCAATGGAGTGAATTATTAAAAAATTCCAAACTTGCTTGATTCCATTTCTTCTTTTATGGCTAACTTGAATCTTGGAGATTTACTCTCTACATTTTTTGTTAACCAAGAGAGAAATTTCTTTTCAGTACCTTTACCTTTTAATTTTTCAAAGTCTGGACCCATCATCTCTACAAGCTTATGAACAAGAGATTTGTTTACACTAAGCACAAAAAAGTGCCAACCAAATGCAAATTCTGAATCAGTCATAACAAAGTCTTCTTGACCATGTACCATTTCTTCAAGGAGGGTAAGCTGATGTGTTAGTGCTTTGCTTGTTTTATCATAATCAACAGCTGAAACATTTATGTTAATTCTGCCGTCCATCAACTAATTCTTGTCATACACAAAATAAAAGGATTACACAGATTTTTCATTTAATAGATATTCAAAATCTATGTCAAAATGCATTTTCATGATTTTGATATATGTCCAAATAGATTCAGGAATTTCATCCCCACATGCCACACCTAGGTTCTTTGCATTTATCCAAATAACTAATGTTTGTATGATTGTCAAAAATCGATCATTTTTGATATCTGGTGAACCTATAGCTTTTGTATATCTCTCAGCAAATTCCCATGCTGTTACAAAATCTACACACTTTACGCCAAAAATTGCTAACAGTTGCTCTTGCATGCTTTTAGCTTTTTTCAAAGGAGTTTTACTAAGAATGTACGGGAAATTCACTTTATCTGGAAGACAATCTGGCAATGGTCCCCAAATTGTAATAATTTTTGTTTCTGATTTTAATTCCTCAAATTTTTTCATCATTGTGTTAATCACATTTTCATCTGTAAACCAAAAGAAAATTACTGTTGCATAAGACAAATCAGAATCTTCGATATTTTCACAAATTAATTGTCCATCAATCTTTTTTTCTTCTAAAACTTTTTTTGCGTTTTTGATTTTTTCTGAATTGTTATCTATTCCTACTGCTTTTTTGACTTTGAATTCATTAATTGCTATCTCAATTCCTTTTTCATCTCCACAACCTAAATGATAAAAAACATCATCTTCACTTAATTCTGCCAACTTGAAAATTTCTTTAAATGATTTTTCAGGTAATTGAACATCTTCTCCACTAAGAACATTTTTTGGAAGTGTCTCTAGATATTCTTCAATTTTCATAATTATCTTTAAACTTAAGAGAATTTATTCTCTTATGCTTTCTAATTTTGATACAGCCTGCCACAATTGTGTTCTTACGTATGAAGGCATGTTTGGATCCTGTGTTACATCATCTAATAGACTGATTGTGTTTGCAGCTCTTACTGATAATGAATATTCTTCATTATTCAAATCTGCAATCAAATCTGTAATTGATTTTTTTATTGTCTTTGGAGTTGAATTGTTTGATGCAATTTGATTCAATGTCTCAATTGCTTCTTTCATTGATTCTTTATTTTGTGCCTCGTCTGCCATTTTCCACCTTTTCTTAAAAATTAGGAGTATATAGTTACATCTCTACAAAAACACTATCAGATTCTACTGATACGTTGTATGATGTCAAATCTCTGATTTTTGCAGGAAATTTTACTAGTTTTCCTGTTTTGCAATCAAACTGTGCTGCATGCCATCCACATGTAACTACGCATCCTTCCAATTTTCCTTCAGATAGGCTGGCTCCTGAATGTGTACATGAATCATCTGTAGCACAATACTCTCCATCAATATTTGCAACTAAAATATCTCGTCCATCAATTGAAACTTTGATCATTTTTCCCGGAGGAATATCTGATGTTTTTCCAGCAATTATTTTTCCCATTGTAATTTTTATCTGCCAATTATCAATATTTAATGGTAGAGTAAAATGATTAGAACTGCTAAAGAATCTGATAAAAAATCTGTCTTGAAATTTTGTAAGAATACATTTTCTTGGGGAGATTATATCGAACAAGTTTGGGATTATTGGCTATCTGAAAATCATTTGTTTCTTTATGAAAAAGAATTCCCAGTTGGAATTTGTCATGCATTTTATTCAAATGATCAAATTTGGATTGAAGGAATAAGGATTGAACCTTCATTTAGAAGAAAAAAAATCGCATCTGAATTAGTCAAACATGCTGAATTTGTTGGAAAGGAAATGGAAATTTCTCAATCATACATGCTCATTGATACAGAAAACACTTCATCTCTATCTATGGCAAACTCTTTAGATTATGAAATTTTTCAAACATGGAATTTCTATTCTCTTGTGCCTAAACATGTCGAAAACTACAATATTGAATTTGAAAATTCCCTTGATCTAAAACTTTATCCAAATTATGTAAGATCTTGGCGGTGGTTTCCAATAGATGAGAATGCACTATCAAAATTATCTCAACAAAATAATATTATCAAATCTAAAATTAATGATGAAGAATCTGTTGCAATTCTTACTGCTTCAGAGCATTTTGATAATACTATGATTGTTACTCTCTTTTCAGGATCATCGAATTCTACCTTACAAATTATCTCTTTTTTACAAAACTATGCATTTGAAAAAAATTATGAACGTATTCAGATTCTAACTAAAGAAATCCTGCCTGTTCTAGACTCATTAGAGCACAGACTCTCATTTCATTTGATGAGGAAAATTTTAGTTTAATTTGATTTTGTTACTCTGATTGTATTTTTTAGAGTTCCCAAACCTTCAATTTCCATTTCAACCTTATCTCCATCTTTGAGAAATACTGCATTTGGTTTGTTTAACATGACTCCTGCAGGTGTTCCTGTAGAGATGATATCGCCTTTTTCTAGCGTCATTACTTTGGAAATTTTTGAAATTATTTCAGGAATTTTGATAAACATGTTGTTTGTAGATGAATTCTGTCTTAATTCACCATTGATTTTTGTTGTAAGTTTTAGATTTTGAACATCTTGAATTTCATCCTTAGTTGTAATCCATGGACCACATGGAGCAAATGAATCAAAACTCTTTCCTCTGGTAAACTGCTTATCTTTGAACTGAATATCTCTTGCAGACACATCATTGAAAACCATGTATCCAAAAATGACACTTGGCGCATCCTCAACACTAATGTTCTTACAATTCTTTCCTATGATCAAGGCTAATTCTACCTCATAATCTAACTGCGTTACAAAATCTGGGCATGAAATGTTTGATTCAGTACTGTTTAGTGCTGTTCTTGGTTTGATGACAATAGCAGGATCATCAGGTGCTTGAAGTCCTTGCTCTTTAGCATGATCAACATAATTGAATGCCAAACAGATGATTTTGTTTGGATTGGGAATTGGAGTGAGTATTTTGTATTTTGAAATATCTTCCCCGTATGGCAAATCTTCGATTCTATTTTTAATTTCATCGTACCATCCATCAAAAAGAAAATCTTTTACACTATGTGGAATTGGAACTCCAGTAAGATATGTAATCTCATCTCTTGTGGAAACTTTGTCTCCTTTTACAAAACCATAGGTTTCATTATTCTCATGAGCTAATCTTACAATTTTCATAATTGATCACTTGTGTGTAAAGATTGCTTGATTATGTGAATCTTTTCTACAATATCCAAATCTAACAAATTGAATCTCTTCTCCTTCTTTTAATTGTAGATAATGTGGTTCTGTATAAACGTCCAATTCTTCAAGACTGTCTTCATTGAATTCTTCTCCATTAAACAAAACTTTAGGAACAATCATTTTGATTTCATGTGCAGTTTTTTGTGGAACCCATTGAATTTTTGGAATATTTGTTGTATCTCCTTCTCCTACAAATTCTCCTTCAAATTCAAATCCAACTTTGGTTATTGAAACATTTCCTAGTCCTAACAATCTAATTTGCATTCCTTCTGTGATGGCTTCTGCGTCATCTCCTGCAATGTAGAAATCCTCACTGATCTCTATCTTTCTTTTTCCCTTGTCATTTACTGGATGATTGGGAATTTCTACAAATGTCATTGGCAAATTTTTAACAACTAATTTTTTTGCTTTGCTTACCATGAATAATCTGATACTTTCTGCATCAACAAATTTTCTGTTAAATGCCTCTAATGCATCAAAAGGTGCCAAAGTATTTGCTTTGGTCATTCCTAGAGACATGACAAATTTTCTTATTGCTTCAGGCTTGATTCCTCTTCTTTTTAGTGCCTCAAGTGTTGGAAGTCTAGGGTCATCATACCATGAGACTTTGCCTTCCTCAATCAGAGGCTTGATTACTCTTTTTGAGATTGGCATTCCTTTGAATTCTAGCCTCGAAAAAAAGCCCTGATATGGTTTTCTCATGTTCAGAGCATCTAAAATCGCATCAATCAACTCTTTTCTCAATTCAAATTCTTTTGAACGAAAAGCATGTGTCACTCCATCAATACTGTCCTCTATTGCAACAGCAAAATCATAACTTGGCCAAATTCTATATTTGTCACCTAACGTGTAATGCTTTTCTTCAATAATTCTCATCAGTACTGGATCTCTCATTACTGCATTGTCTGCTTTCATATCTCCGCGAAATCTAACGATAGCTTCACCTGGTTTGAATTTTTGATTCATTTTTTCCCAATTCTTCAAATTCTTGTCTGGATCATCCTTACTACATTTACAATCTTTTCTTTCTCTTCTGAATTTACTAATGTCGTCTCGTTTACAAGTACAGATGTAAGCTTTTCCAGAATTAATTAACTCCAAACCTTTTTCATAAAATATCTCCATGTCATCTGAGGTGCTCTTTACAGTATCTATCTTAATTCCTAACCATTCAAGTCCAACCTTAATTGCTGCATGGTATTCCATCCTTTCTGCTTCTGGGTTAGTATCATCCATTCTCAGAATGAATTTTCCACCATACATTTTTGCATATTCTGAATTAATGATTGCCGCCTTTGCATGACCAATGTGTGGATAACCATTTGGTTCTGGCGGAAATCGTGTAACTACTTTTCCTTGTTCTGCTCCTTCAAGCTCAGGCAATCCTTCTCTTTCTTCGACTTTTTCTTTTGGTGCTAGAACTTCTGGGAAATTTTCTTCTATCTCTTTTTGTTGTTCCTCTATTGATAATTGATTTACAGATGCAACAATCTCTGAAATCTCTCCAGAAATTTCTTTAACCTTTGTTCTAAATTCTGGTTTTGTTCCAAGAATTTTCCCTAAAATTATTTTGTCTTGTGTTTGACCTCCATGCTCAAATGCATTTTGTAATGACATTTTTCGAATTTCTTTTTTGATTTCTTCATCCATGAAAATTCTACCTTAATGATTAGACACTTCTCTTGACAACAAAATCCAACAAAGCTATTAGATCTGACTTTGCTGAACCAGAGTATTTTGATAATGATTTTTCAGCCTTTTCAGCGTATTTTAGAGCCTGTTTACGTACGCTTTCTTCAATTCCTAGCGAACGAATGACATCTACTGCTTTGTTTAGGTCTTTTCTTGAGACTTTGGGATTTCCAAATGCCTTTAGGATTATTTTTTTGTCGTTTCCTTTTGCTAATTTAATTGCCATCAATATTGGCAGTGATTTTTTCCCTTCTCTAAGATCGTTTCCTACCGGTTTCTTTGTAATTTTAGGATCTCCCATTACGCCAATCAGATCATCTGTAATTTGAAATGCGATTCCTAAACTCCTTCCAAATGCAGAAAGATTAGAAACATCTTTTGCATTTTTGGTTGCACAAATTGCCCCCATTGCACATGAAACATCAAAGAGTGCAGCTGTTTTCTTTCCAATCATCGTAATGTATTGTGATTGAGTTGGAATTTTCTTCTCTTCAGCCATCTTTACATCAAGTAATTGTCCTTCACAAACATCTACACATGCTTTTGCAAGTCTAGAAACTAATTGTATAGTAGATGAGGGTGATAGTTTAGAATCAGAAATCACTTGATATGCCTTTGAAAATAATACATCTCCTGCAAGAATTGCAATTGGCATTCCAAATTTTTTATGTGTTGTTGGAACTCCATGACGCATTTCATCATTGTCCATTATATCATCGTGAACTAAAGTAAAGTTATGTACCATCTCAACAGCACTTGCAGCTGACATTGCATTGGAAACTTTTCCTCCTAAAATCTGACAACTTCTAATCACCATAAATGGTCGTAGTCTTTTTCCACCATGAACAATTAGATGTCCTGCTGCATCATAGAGTTTTTTTGGATTGCCTTTTAATTTTGAAACGAGATATTTGTTTACAACTTTTGCATTTTTCTCAATTTGTTTAGTCTTCTTCATTTACTAATCTCCATTTTTCTTTTGGCAAATGAGTATCGATTGCTTTTTGCAATCCTTCATGCATTTCACTAGTCATCCATGTAGATAAGACATTTGCATGCTTTTTGAGCATGGATTTATCAGATTTATCAAGAAATTCCAAGGCTATCAACATCCAAGGACAGTAAATCTCTGGATTTGTCTTTATTTCTGAAAGCAATTCACTTGCAGAACTCCACTTGATTTCATCAATTTCTCCTTCAATCTCTTTGAGCTCTGTAGATTTGTCAATGACTCCTATTAGAGTTCCACAAATCTCATTTTCTGAACCTACGTCTTTGTATGGAACATGGTACTCAAATTTGTGAAAATAATCTAATTTTCCTTCTATTCCAAGTTCTTCTGGCATTCTTCGTTCTCCTGATGAAACATATGTCTCAGACTCTCTTGGATGGCTTGCAAATGTTCCATCCCAATCACCTGGCCACAACATCTTTTCTTTTGCTCTTCTAGTTAGTACGAGCCTTCCATCATTGTCAAACAATAATGCTGTAAATGCTCTGTGTAGTTTTCCATTTGGTAGATGACATTTTACTTTCTCTTCTAATCCAATTGGATTATCATTTTCATCGACTAAAATAACAAATTCTTCAGACATTTCTTTTTCCTCTAAACAATGTTCCTTCATACTTCTTATTTTTAATCGCTTTCACAATTCTTTCAGGTTTATTTCCGTTTACAAAGAACACATTCATTCCCATTTTTGCAATCTTTGTTGCTTCATCTACTTTTCTAGTCATTCCACCTGTTACATCCATTTTATTTTTTGAAATTGAAGGTTTTTCTCCTTTTAATTCATAAATCAATTTTTTTGATTTCAGATCTGAATACAATCCATCTTCATTTAATGCAAATAGACATAGTCTTGGTTTTAGAATTTTTGCAAGGTGTGTCATAATTTTATCACCTGATAAAATGAAGGTCTTATTTTGTCCATACCATAATGCATCTCCAAAGGTTACTGGAATCAAGCCTGATTTTGCAATTTTTTGAATTTCTTTTACTTTTTTTGCTATGGGTTTGTTTCCAGACATAAAATCAGTAGGCGGAAGACAATACGGATTTAATCTATTTTTCAAAAATGAATCTAGAATAATTTTGTTTAATTCTATCATTGAATTTTTTACTATTGCAACTCCTCTTAGATCGTATTTTCTCTCTTTTGTGTGCATATCATACTTTACAGACCAATAATGACCATAGGATCCTCCTCCATGAACTATGATTACTGGCTCATCAATTTTCTTCAAACTTTTTGAAAGGTTATCGATGGTTTTTCTTCTAGCAGATAATGGCTTTTCTTTATTTGTAATAATTGAACCGCCTAACTTTATCAGAATCATGTTGTTCCCAAATATTCAGTTCATTAAAAAGTATCCAGTCCTCTAAAATCGATTTTGACTGAAAAACATTCGTAATTCTGATCTTTGAATTGCTTTATTGCTTGTTCTAAATTAGATTCATCAGTTAATGCATAGATGCATCCTCCGCCCCCAGCTCCTGTAATTTTAGCTCCAAAAGATACTTTTTGTCCTACCTGAATCATTTCTCTTAATTTGTCATTTGAAATGCCTATCTTCTCTAGATATTTTTGATTCTGAATAATTTTTTGGCCCAATTCATTAATGTTGTTTTCTTTGAGTAATTGCAAGACGTCTTCAACTAATTTTGATTCATCATCACACAATTTGGAAAATTCTTCTTCATTTTCTTCTTTGAATTTTTTTACTTCTGAAACAACTGTATCTGTTGAATGTTCAATGTTAGAATTTGCAATAACTAGATGAAAATTAGGCTCAGAATCTATTTTTGAGAATCCATTTTTCTTATCATATTCCATAATTCCACCATATGTGCATACAGTGCAATCTGCCCCTGATGTGTTTTCATAAATTGTTTTTTCAGCTTCAATTGCAAGATTAAGAATTTCTTCTTTGGATGGCTCTGAAAATAATCTTGAGATTGCTGCAGCTCCTGCAACACAACAGGCTGAAGAAGAGCCCAATCCTACTCCTAAGGGAATTTCTGATTCAACTGTAATTTTTATTCCTGTGTTTTTGTTTTGAATCATTTTGTTTGCAAGAAAATAAAATGGCTTTAATGGCGAATTAATTTCTGAAATTGATTTGTTAGGTTCTAACTCTAATTCCCCTATGTTGGATTTGATAGAAATTTTTTCTTCTTGTGTTTTTTCTGCAGTTACTGTAACTCTTTTGTTAATTGCACAAAGAATGGCTTTTATGCCATGTACTACAAAATGTTCTCCAAAAAGAATTACTTTTCCAGGAGCTGAAGCTTTAGTTATCAAGTGAAAACAGAATTTTGATTTGATTATTCGATTTCCTCTTCGG
>JANQNM010000043.1 GCA_028279625.1 Candidatus Nitrosopumilus sp.
CAAAAGTGCTTAATATGTTAAAACGAATTAGATAGTGTGTTAATTTCTGAACAAGAAATTGAAGATGTAAAAGATTTTGTGTTTCAATTAAACTCTAAAAAAAATAGTGTAGTTGTTGTTGAAGGAAAAAGGGACACAGTGGCATTAAGAAAGTTAGGGGTTTCAGGAAAAATTTTAGAATTTCACAAGTTTGGAGGAATGATTAACTTTACAGATTTCGTGGCAAGATATGATAACATCATTATTCTTTTTGATAGAGACAAAAAAGGAAGATACCTAACAGGAAAAACAATCCAATTACTTCAAAGAAGAACTAATGTTGATTTGTCTTACAAAAGAAAACTCAGATCAATTACAAAAGGTAAGGTAATGTTTATTGAACAACTAGTTTGTTACGAATCTTATTTAGCCTAGATTTATGGCCAAATGCCTTTTGTATTAAAGGCATCAAGAACTCTTTCTACGGCTAGAACCATAGTAGCTTTTCTCATATCGATTTTGTGTTTCTTGGAAAGTGTATATGCATCTTTGAATCCTTTGGTGATGTTCTTCTCCATCTTGTTTGCAACCTCATCAAAGGTCCAATAGTAACCCATGTTGTTTTGAACCCATTCTAAGTATGAGATACAAACACCACCAGAGTTTGCCAGAATATCTGGAATGACTAGAATCTTCTTTTTCTGAATAACTGGATCTGCTTCTGGTAATGTTGGACCATTTGCAGCTTCGGCAATGATTTTACATTGAAGTTTGTGTGCAATCTTTGCATTAATTTGATTCTCAAGTGCACCTGGAACTAGAACATCACATTTTGTAGTAAGTAATTCTTCAGTAGAGATTTTCTTACTTCCTGGGAATCCAACAACTGAACCTTTCTTTTGTTTGTGTTCTAAGATTTTGCTAACCTTAGCTCCTTTTGGAATTGAAATAGAACCTTTAGAATCACTAACTGCGATAACTTTTGCACCCATCTTTTCAAGATATTCACCTGCAAAGGTTGATGCATTTCCAAATCCTTGCAATACAACTTTGGCACCTTTGAGATTTATTTTCAATGTCTTTGCAGCTTCTCTAACTGTATATGCTGTTCCTAGACCAGTTGCAACATTTCTTGCAAGAGAACCACCCATTGAAATTGGCTTTCCAGTAATTACACCTGGAGAATATTTGTTGCCGTTTAGTTTGCTAAATGTATCCATGATTTGTGTCATTTCTTTTCCTGTTGTGTAAACATCAGGAGCTGGAATGTCTTTTTCAGGACCAATAATTTCAGAAATTTTGTATGCAAATCCTCTTGTTAATCTCTCTAATTCACCTTCACTGAGTTTCTCAGTTTTTGGATTAACATAGATTGCACCTTTACCTCCACCAAGTGGAACATCAACAATTGCACATTTC
Organism: Candidatus Nitrosopumilus sp.; assembly: GCA_028279625.1. Lineage (GTDB taxonomy): Archaea > Thermoproteota > Nitrososphaeria > Nitrososphaerales > Nitrosopumilaceae > Nitrosopumilus. The sequence goes on from JANQNM010000043.1 coordinate 1,399, forward strand.
CATGTCATCCATGATGAAAGTGCCATAACTTCACGTTCCATATATTCAACTCCGCCTTCTGGGTTGAAGTAACGAATACCTCCTTTGTATGGACCTCTGTCATTGTTGTGTTGACTTCTAAAACCTGTGAAAACTCTAATTTTTCCATTATCCATCTTGACTGGAACTTTAACTCTCAAAACTTTGTTTGGCATTGCTAAGTAATTTCTTAGTTCTTTGTCTTTGATACCCAAAATATCACATGCATCATTGACTTGTTTTGTTGCATTTGCAAATGGGTCTGACTTTACCAAAGTGATCGTTCTTAGAAGATTCCGATTATATAAGTTTGGTTTAAAATTTCTGATCGGGTCTTCACATTTTAGGATTATAGGTATACTTTCTTGTGATTCATTTTTCTGTCTAGTTTTACGATTGCCTCATCAAGTGCATTGATGTTGATTTCTAGAAAGTTTGACAAATGAAAAATTGCTCCATATTTCTCACCTATTCTTGAAACCATGTTATTTTTTTCAAGAACTTTCATGTGATGTTGAACTGCCTTGTAATCAAGTTCTAGTTCTTTTGCAAGTTGGTGAGTATTGAGTGGTTTCTCAAGCAGATTCATAATAATTCGTAATCTTGTGAATCCACCTCTTGTACTAGTAAACAGGTATAGTAGTAATTTTCTAGTCTGTTTGTCTGGCTTTCTTTGAGTTGAGGTTTGTTTAGATCTAATAATTTCTTGGAATTCTAGTAGTTGATTTGACATTTTTTCTTGCATAAAGTTGGTTGTTTTTGCTTAAAACACTATTTCCAGATCTTTTCCATATTAGGCTGGACAATTACCCTTAAATTGACTGAGAATGAACTCGTGATAACATGATGGCATCACGTGGCTACGATATGACACCTACCATGTATTCTCCAGATGGTAGAATTTACCAAGTCGAATATGCAATTGAGACAGTCAAGAGAGGAACATTAGCAATTGGTGTGGCCACAAAACAAGGAGTCATTATGGCAGTTGAAGAAAAACCACGAACATTACAATCAACAAATGTTACCCAGAAAATTTTCCAAGTAGACTATCATATTGGAGTTGCTGCAGCAGGATACATTCCAGATGCACGAGTTCAAGTTGACAATGCCAGATTCTTTTCACAGGGAAACAAAATGACTTATGATGAATCAGTTGAAGTTGCAACTGTTGCAAAACATCTAGCAGACCAAGCCCATCAATTTACACAGTATGGAGGAGTTCGTCCAAATGGTGTTTCAATGATCATTGCAGGTGTTGACCAAAAAGGAGAATCAATCTATGTAACTGATCCAAGTGGAACTTATGTCCAATTTGCAGCAATTGCAATTGGTGCAAATTCTGATGATGTAAATGCATTCTTAGAAAAATATTACAATGCAGACATGAGTTTAGAAGATGCAGCATCTTTAGCTATTGCAGCAATTAATCTTAAAGCAGAACAAAAAGAAGGAGTCAATCACATCAAGATGGCAAAGGTCACATCAGAATCAAAAGTTTTTGAAAAAGTTTCAGAGTCAGATTTACAAAATTATTCTCAAAACGCATCAAAGTTTGCTGCGTAAAACAAGTTTTGATTTGAAAACTATTCAAACAGGTAGTTAGAGACGATAGATTATGGGCTTAGGAAGTTATTGGGGCGAAGTAATGGAAGTACTTCGAGAAATTATTCCAGTTTATGATAAAGTAAATTCTATCATATCATTAGGTAAGGATGTAGAGCATAGAAATAGAGGAATCAAAAACAGAGTTCTACCTGGAAACAAAATTCTAGATGCAGGTTCTGGGTTTGGTAATATGTCAAAGACAGCACTCAAACTTACTAATGGAAAAATTTCAATCACATTATATGATCCACTTGTGCCAATGCTCAAAAACACAGGTTCTCATTTTGAAAAATCACCAGACATGGCAAATGGAGTTTTTGAACACATTCCATTCAAAGAAGAAGAGTTTGATGCAGTGTTATGTGGATATTCATTAAGAGATGCAATTAATCTAAGAATTGCTATTTCAGAAATTCACAGAGTTTTGAAGAAAGAGGGGAGATTTGTAATTGTAGATTTAGGAAAACCAGATGAGACATTTATCAGAGCAGGAGTTTCATTTTATCTTAGATGTATTTTACCAATTCTTGCTTTTGTTGCTGGTGGAAGATTGGGACTAAAGTTTGGAACACTTTATGGCACATTCAAAAGATGGCCCCATAACAAAAAACTCGAAGAGTTGTTACTTGAGAAATTTTCAAGAGTTGAATTTGAGAAAGATCTTATGGGTGGAGCAATAATGGTTGCCGCATACAAATGAACAGAGTACTAATTCTAGTCAACATAACAGGTTTAATCATAGGAATTTCCTATGGGCTACATGGACCAATTCTACCAGTTTTTGCAAAGAACATCATTGGTGCATCTTATTCTGAATTAGGACTAATCGGATTAACAAATTTTATTCCATACATGTTCATTCCATTGTTTGTTGGAATCTTGCTTGATAGATTCAACAATGGATACTTGCTTGTTTTAGGTGCTGCGATAAATTCTGCATCAATCTATCTTCTTTCAATTGCACAATCAGTTCCAGAAATAATGGGATTTAGAATTTTGACAGGGGTAGCTCATGCATTTTTCTGGCCTCCATGTGAATCCATTATTTCAAATCACAGCAATGAAGAAAATAGAGTCAAGAACATTTCGTGGTTTACAATGTTCTTTGTTATTGGCTTTATGGTTGGTCCATTATTAGGAACTGCATTTCTGGAAGGACTTGACATCACATACAGAATTCTATTCCAAATCACGGCATTTATTCTGGCAACAGCAATAGTAACTTCACTCCTTGTTTCTAGAAAAAGTGTCAAAAAACACCATGAACGATTTTCCTTTTCATCAATAAAGGAAATGAAGAGATTTCCAGAAGTTATCATTCTGCTAATTTTCTGTACTTCATCATTTGGAATTATTCTATCCATTTACCCAGCATTTCTAAATGATAATGGAATGGATGATACTGCAATTCTTTTGTTGTTTTTTGTTTTTGGAATCTCACGTGTCATATCACTTGGATTAGCTGGCAAGTTTGCAAGAAAAACTAGTCAAACTTTGATTGCAGCTACAATTGCAGTTTCTGTAGGACTAGCAATTTCTACAATAGCTGATTCTATAATCACATTTGGAATTGCAATTGCATTAATGGGATTTGGTTTCAGTATTTTCTTCCCGCTCACATTAGAAATTATTCTTAGCAAGACCAAAAAAGGAATTTCTGGAAAAATCATTGGAGCTTATGAAACAGTATTTGGAATAGGTTGGGCAATTGGCCCTACAATAGGAGGTCCTTTAACACAGATGTTTGGAGATCAAACTCCATACTTGGTATTTTGTGTAATAGGAATAGGTGTTGCTATGCTAGCAATAGTTTGTAGAAAGAAACTAGAGCCACAAAAAGTATTGTATTAGATATCCATTGTGCCACGTTTTTTGGTGCAAATATCTAATGCATCAACAATTGTTGTAACAAAGACTTTTCCATCACCTTTAGTACCAGTGCAGGCTACATTTGCAATTGCATTTAGAATATCATCTAGTTTAGGATCATCAACAACACAAATGATCATATCTCTGCTGAAATATTGTCCTACAAGCGGAGGATCTTGTGCACCTTGTCCTTGTACTTGA
>JANQNM010000060.1 GCA_028279625.1 Candidatus Nitrosopumilus sp.
CAACATAAAGGATTATTTTTTGTAGTGATTTTTGGTGGTGGTTTGTTGTTTTGGGCAACTGCCGCAAGTATGCCTGGTTCAGGTCCAATGGATGAAGAATCTGAGATAACTATGACTGGAACTCCCGCTGATAACTTCCCTGATGCAGAACGTCCTAGATTTTGTGGTTCAGGTACTGCTCAGTCTACTGAGTATATTCAAGAGTTTTCAATTCCTACAGATTGTACAAATCCCTTAGCAATTGTTACTGATTATGATGGTAATGTTTGGTTTACACAAACCAATACTGGAAAATTAGCAAAATTTGATCCTAACACTGAAACATTTGTAGAATATGATAATCCTTCATGGCCTGATGGAGGCCGCTCAATGATGTGGGGAATTGATTATGCTCCTGATGGTTCTGTTTGGTATACTGATGAAACTTATGATTCTATTTGGAAATTCTCAACCATTGATGAAAAATATGAACGAATTGGCTATCCATCATCAGCAGATTCATTGCCTCAAAAACTCCAAATTGATGGCTCTCAAATTATAGTAAATGATTTCACAGGAAACAAATTGACATTCTTTGATATTGGTCAGCAATCAGAAGATGTTGAATACATCAGTTTGCCATCTCCTGTTGATAATTCAGTAACTGCTGATTTTACAATTGATAAAGACAACAATGTTTGGTATACAAATTGGTTATTCCAACAAGGTGGAGTTTTGGTAAAATTTGATTATGAAGGATATAGAAATGAAGTTGAAAAATCTGGAATAGAATTCTTGCCAGGAATAGATTACACTGAAATTTATCAATTACCAGTAGATCTTCTTACTCCAAACGGTGCTGTAATTGACCATGCAGGAATCATATGGTTAGCTGACACAACATCTTCAAGCTTCTTTAGCTTTGATCCAAATACTGAACAATTCACTCAATATGTCACAGCAGAGCCGATGCTTAGCTCTTATGGAAACCAAACAGGAGTGATAAAAACTCCTATTTCAAGACCTTATTGGATTGATGCAGACGAACAAGGACGAATTATTTTCAATGAACAAAATGCTAACAATATTTCAGTAATGGATCCAAAATCTGATAGTTTTGTATCGTATCATGTTCCCTCCAAGAATCCTTTCTGGGGAGATTGTGACCCTGGAACCGGTTTAATGGCTGCTGACTGTGGTCTAGCACAAGTCTTTGATTTTGCAATTGATGGTGAAAAAATTTGGTTTACTGAATGGGTTGAAAATAATATTGGTGTTGTAGATACATCTGTTCCACTTCCGCTAGAAATTCAATTAGAATCAGAAACAGTTTCTTTGAACTCTGGTGAATCTAACCACTTCAACTTTATTGTATCCCCAGAATCTAACAATGTATTAGGAGTTTCATTGATTCTATCTCCAACTCATGACTTTTTGAATGTGGAATTAGAACATGACAGTCATGAATCATTTCAATTAACTCCAGGTTCTCCTGTACCGATTCATACAAGTATTTCAGCTTCAGATGATGCAATACCTGGCACATACAAGATACTAGTAGGTGCTCAATCATCTGACATTGCTGTTGGCAAATTCATTACAGTGACAATAGAGTGATACCCAAAATAGATTCAGAAATTGGTATTACTGTTTACAGTACTACTTTTGATGGGATTGGAGGGAAAATACGAGTTACTCCAGATGATTTCCAAGTTTCAGAAAAAATTTCTGAAAGGGCAGAAAATTTGATTAAAGAAGAGGCAGACTATGCAGTCTACAAACTAAAAAAGAAAAGAATTGACACAAATCATGCACTATCTGATATTTTTAGAAAAAAAGGAATTCGTTTAAAATCCTTAGGACTAAAAGATGCTTCAGCAATTACAGAGCAATTTGTTTGTTCAGGAAACAAAGGAAAAGCGATTGAAAATTTCTCTACAGAAAAATATTCACTTGAAAAGATTGGTTTTGTAAAAAAACCACTCTCAAAAAAAGATATGATTGCTAATCATTTTAACATCAAAATCTCTGATTGTTCTAAAGACCTGTCTTCTTTTACAGAATATGAAAAAATTTTGAATTTTTATGGTTATCAAAGATTTGGTTCAAAAAGACCAGTAACTCATCTAATTGGTAAAGCCATCATGCAACTAGACTTTGCAAAAGCTGTTGAATTAATCCTAAGTTTTATCTCACCCTACGATTCTAAAGAAAATTCTGAAATCCGAGAGAAACTCTCTGATAAAGAAAATTTTGCAAAATATTATGCTCAGGTACCTCCTCAAATGGATATTGAAAGAATTGTTCTAAAGGAAATGATTGAACACAAAGAACCTCAACGTGCAATTCGTTCAATCCCACTATCTCTGAGAAGATTTTACATTCAAGCCTACCAATCTTTTCTTTTTAACAAATCTTTGAGCATGGCATTTTCTGATGGTGAAAATCTCTTTGAATCTCAATCTAATGATGTGTGTTTTGATAAACATGGGAAAATTGGAAAATTTGTAAAAGGGTTAGATCAATTCTTGGCCTTACCTTTTGTAGGATATTCATATTACAAAAAAACTAGATTTGATTATCAAATTTCAAAAATTTTAGAACAGGAGGAAATCGAACCAAAAGATTTCTTTATCAAAGAAATGCAAGAGGTAAGTAGTGAAGGAGGATTCAGACAAGCTGCAATCCATTGTACAGATTTTTCTTCACATGAAAATACTGTAGAATTTTCATTATCAAGGGGTTCATTTGCAACAATTCTTCTTAGAGAAATTATGAAACCTGAAGATCCTGTAATTGCAGGTTTTTGAGATCATATTCTTTGAAAATTCTCTTCAGATGTCTTTAAGTTAGTCTATAATTTAGAAAAAATGAATTTAATGGAAAAATCATACATGCTGATTAGCTGTGAAATAGGAGAAGAACAAAATCTTTACTCTCAGCTCAAAGGAATTCCTGAAGTAAAAAGTTGCCTAATTACTTATGGAAGCTATGATGTTGTTGCAGAATTTGTAACTGAAACTCCAAATGAAATGAATCAAGTAATTACATCAAAAATTCGTAAACTCCAAAAAATTCGTAGTACCATTACTCTTCGCGTTACAAATTAACTTTTTTTGAAATTCAACCCAATACCAATTCCCAAAATAATGATTCCTACAACTACAATTTGAATTCCATGATCTATCCAGTCTGGATTTGAATACATAAAAGATGATTCTGGACCTACAACTTCTTGCCCCTGAAGATGAAAGATAAATCCAAAAATTGTGATTATTATGCCTGTAATAATAACTGGTTTTGCCCCTCTCATGGGAAAAATCCTCATTCTCTATTAAAAAGGGTAAAGAGAATTGATTATTTGACCAAATGATTTTTCGATTTGGTCTTTAATGATCTTCTTAAGAGTGCACAAAGTGTACAACTGGGAAAATATCTATGATTCAAACGAGCGTAAATATCTTGGTTTAATGCTATTTGGAGGCTCAGCTTCTCTAGCAATCATTCTGTTCTTGATATTTCATCCTCAAATTGATGCAATTAACAAAGAATCTCCAATTCTGATAAATATCATGTTTATTCCTGCCATGGCCGTTGGCTTTCTTTATGGTGTGCGAATTACTGAACGAGCTGTACATCCATCAGAAATTCGTAGTCCAATCAAACGAAAAATTGCAAAAATTTTCTTGTTCTTCTTTGTAATTGGCGGCATGTTTAGCTCAGTAAATTTTGCAATCAATGGTGGTAGTATAATGCCAGACATTTCAATTTTAGAAAATGGTTTGTTACCCTGGCTTAATGCATTTGTTTCTGCAAATGGTGGTGCAACTTTCTTAATTATTACCAGTATTACGTTGATGGCAGCTGCCACCAAAAGAATCGTGGGCATGAATTCAGGATTTCTTAATAGAATGGTAACTTCTGTAGGAACTTTTGTTTTCTTTACTATGCTAGCTTTAAGTTTTACAAAATCTGATCCTACATCTTCTGGAGTACTTTTGTATACCTTTTACCAAGCAGGAATTGTTGGTGGAGCATTTTTTGCAATGAATAGACTAACTAGAAATCAAAACATGTTAGAAGACTTTGCAAATGGATATTGAAATTATTTATCTAAATCTACATAAATTCCTGAGATTTCATTATTGATTCTATCCCAGTACTTTTCACATCCTTCTGTTTGAAAATCATTCATTTTACATTCGTTAAAATGAGCTGTCATGTCTCTTTGCATGTTGTCTGCAAAAAGAACATCATCTGCCATGAAAAGAGCCATAATTCCAATTGCTGCAAGACTTGCAGAAACTACAATCATAGAATATCCTACTTTTGCGTAATTACGAGGCTCTTTCATTCACCGAAAATCCATTACTCTTGAATTTAATCTTTTCAAGTAATGAATTGGCGATCAAATTATGGTCACTAGAGTGTATTTTTGAGAAAAAAAGAAAAGTTAGTGTACAAAAGTACTCCTGTTGGGCATTCAAATTCTTCAATATGAGTTCCTTGGACCTATTCCTCTTGATGAATGGGGTCCACCTATGGAAAAATTGGTTTATCTGATCTTCTCTAGGGAAAAAGATCGATTCAACATTGTCTATGTTGGTGATTGTGAAAAAACTGATGATAAATCCTTTTTCGTTCAACATGATCAATTCAAATGTTGGGTTCAGCAATCAGGTTCTGAAAAATTTCTATATCTAGCAATATTGCCAATGTTTGAATCTACTAAAGAACACAGAAAAAATGTTATCAATAAGATTATTGGTCGTTACAAACCTGCATGTAACGCAAATGAAATAATTGAAGAAAAACCTAATTATGCAGTTAGAAAATCAGAAGAAGCAAATCCTGCCCCAGAAAGTTTTCCTTGTCCATGTTGTGGCTCAGAAATGAAACCAGAACAAATTCTTGAAAAATCTACTGTTTATCGATGTACAAATTGTGGAATGAGTGAGACAAGGGTTAACTCTTGACTTTATTCTGAACATCAAATAGCTGTAGTGTAAGTAAGTCGATGGCTTTTTTCAAATGTTGAAATTCATTAATTGAATGCATTTGACCTTCTACAAGTGCTCTCATTATCTTAATAGAATTTTTTTGAAAATCATCTGATGCAACAATCTCCATTGCATTCATTTTTGATAATAAATTATCAAGATCTTTAATCATTTCATCAGAAGGTTTGTGTTTTTCCATAATATGTTGAAAAGATTTTGATATATGAATCGTTACAACAAATCTTCATCGATTACTTGAATTGGGTCCAAGAATTGCTGACAGGTACATGTGGGTATCTTGCACTTTCCAGCCTTAATTATGGAATCACTGTCTTCATTTTGTACATGTGCTTCATATGTGTGGTGACATCTCTTACAATTCATATCCGAACATCTCCTTTTTCGTATTTAAGGTCAAATTCAAGGAATCAAAACTGCCCTTGCTTCAATCTCTGAATCTTTTAATTTTTTCAATACTTCATTTGCACTTTCTAATGGAAATGTCTGAGAGATAACTTCAATGTCTTTTTCACTACAAATCTTGATTACTTCTTCCATGTCTTTTGTTGAACCAATTAGTGTACCTCTGATTGTTTTTTCTTCAAATGCCATAAATGATGGATTTTCTCCAACTGTTGCAATAACAATCAATCCTCCTTTCTTAACTGCTTTAATTGCAGTATCTGTCACTATGTCTGCAGGTGCAAAAACTATTGCTGCATCTAACATTCCATGTTTTTCTTTTAATTTGGAAAGAAAATCTTCTTGATTCTCAGAAAATGTCATGGTATCAATTGCACCTAATCTCTTTGCAACATCAAGATGACTTTGAGTTCTAGAAAATGCAATTACATCACAATTCTCTACTTTAGCAAATTGAACTGCCATATGTCCTACTACACCAATTCCAAAAATTCCAATTTTTTTATGTGATTTTGGTTCTACAGCTTTTACTGCTTTGTAAGCAGTAATTCCTGCACAAAATAATGGTGCTGCATATTCAGGTTTCATATCATCAGGAATTTTTGTTGCAAAATCTTCTGTTACTGTAATGTATTCAGTATATCCTCCTTTGAGAGACTCTCCGGTAATTGTTGATGATTCACAAAGATACTCTTTTCCTTCTTTACAGTATTGACATTCTTTACATGCTTCAAGTAAAGGAGTGATTCCTGCTCTATCTCCAATTTTGAATTTTGTTACTTTGTCTCCTACTTGAACAACTTTTCCAACTACCTCATGTCCTGGAACCGTTGGAAGTGTTGGTGGAATTCCAATATCCTTCCAGTCTCCTTCAATCCCATGTAATTGTGAATGACATACTCCACATGCTTCAATTTTTAGCAAAACTTCATTTGGTCTTTGAATTTCATGTTTGTCAATTTCTGATAATTTTAATGGTTTTGTCTCAATTGCTGCACATTCTGATAATATCATAGCACGCATTTTTTCCATATTTTCAAAAAATTCCTATGGAATTTTAAGATTGTCTCATTAGAAAAATAAAGGACTAAACTCATCTTCATTTATGGCTGATGTC
>JANQNM010000109.1 GCA_028279625.1 Candidatus Nitrosopumilus sp.
GAGGGCTTTTTGCCAATTGTCACTAAAATCTTTGAATGATTTGACTCCTGCCTCATTCATTGCTTTTTGCCAATTTTCTCCAAATAATTTCATGGTTTCGGCACTAGATTCGACAGTTGCCTTTTCCCACACTTCGTTGAATCTTGATTGCATGTCATTACTCGCTTTTTGAATTTGCTCAAAAAGAGATTTCCAATTTTCAAGGGATTTTGTATATTCTTGCCACAAAGAATCCCATTCATTGTTTTTTTCTTGTTCAGACATTATCTACAAGTATTTCTCATTATTCTTAAACTGATCCATAAAAATCAGTGTCAAGTTATTTTTGACGATTCTTTAATCGTAATTCCATTCGAATTTTTCCTTCTTCAAATTTTGCTCTATCTTCATCAGTTTTAAGAGCCAATTTTGGTACATGCATTGGTTTTCCATTTTTGTCAAGTGCAACAAATGTAACAAATGCAGTTCCAGTAGTTGTTTTAATACCTGTAACTATGTTTTCAGTTTCAGCTTTTACTTCAATTTCCATTGAAGAATTATGGATATAATTAATTCTGGCAGTTAGATGTAATACATTTCCAACAAAAACGGGTTTTAGAAAATTCACACTATCCATACATACAGTAACTGCATTTGATTGGGAATGTCGTTGAGCTACAATTCCTGCAACCATGTCTATGTGCTTTAAAATTTCACCACCAAACACATTTCCAGCTGGATTTGCATCAGATGGAAACATCCTTACAATTACATCTGCTTGTGATTCAGAAGGACTTTTTTCATGTTTGGGAGGGTTTTCTGTAGACATTTTACTCTTAACAGACTTTCAATAACCATCAATTTAATTTAATCAGTTAATTTGAATTACTTGAAATATTTTGCTAGTTTGATTTTGTCAATTTTTGGGATTTTTGCCAACTCAAATCCTTCAGGTCGTTTTGAAAGAGGACGGGTAGCATCAATACCCATTTTTGCAGTTCTCAAATTCTTTTGATCACTAGATGGATCAAGACTTGAGCCTCTCACATTTTTAATTATAGTTAGATCCTTGTCTGCTTGGAATCTTGTAGCCATTGCATATTCAATTGATTCTGCATTATTAGGATCAATATCATCATCAACAACAGTTACTTGTTTTAGTGAGCGATGTGATTCAAACGTTTTTTTAATAATTTTTTTAGGATCTGACTCATTTTTCTTTTTAATTTGTACAACTGCATGTAGCCAGTTGCATCCACCATTTGTCATAGAAACTTGTTGTGTTTGAGAAAAAGATTTTTTCAATTCACCATTAAGTTTTGATTCAATTGGCATACCCATCAATAATCGATGCTCAGAATAGCCAGAAAGAACATCATGGAAAATAGGATTATTTCTGAAAAAGAGCTTTTCTAGTTCAAAGACAGGTTGTGATCTTTTATGATCATATGTTTGAAGCATTTCAACCATCCATTCTGGATGTGTTTTATCACGAAGAATTTTTCCTTCTAAAACAATTTCAGAACCTGATGGAACATGTAATCCTGTATAAGGAAGCTTTGCCAAGGTTAGTTTTCCATTCAAAAGAGAATTGGCAATATGGATTTCATCTTTTCCCCATTCTGCTTGATATGCACCAGCTATGGATATTGCGGGATGCACACCTACAGTAATGGCAATTTTCAAATCTTCTCCATGTTCTTTTGCATCAACAAAACATCTGTGAAGATGTCTGCCCTCAACCATTCTTATGGAAAGATGAGTTTTGTCAATTGGCATAAGTCTATGAAATGAAGAATTTTGTTGTCCAGTTTCAGGATTTTTGGCATATGCAATTGAAGAAGTGATGAAAGGTCCTGATTCCTTTTCAAAATGAGTGACAATAGGCATAGAAAGTAAGTTTTTTGACGTATTTTCTTCGAATTTTCCAGAAGTTACTATTTTAGGTTTTTTTGCTTTCTTAATGGCAGAAATTACTTTTGTATGGATGTTATTTTCATTTCCTCCAACTGCTAGTGCAAATCGTTTTCTAGTTCCAACCAAATTTGAGACTAGCCGGAAATTACTTTCTTTGATATTTTCAAATAATACGGCATGTGAACCGTCTACTTTTGCTGTAACCCCAGCAATTTCAAACTTGGTAGAAACTTTTGTTTTAATTGTTTTTAGTTCCTTATTCTTTTTAATTTGAGAAATGTAGTTTCTTAGATCAGTCATTCTCTATCATCTCCATAATTTCAGACATTAAGGTTTTTGCGGTATTAGTGTCTAATTCTTTTTGGATAAAAGTGGAAACTAAGGCAATACCGTGCATTCTACTACTAATCCTTTCTGCAATAAGTTTTAGAAAAAGAGATTCAGATCTAGAGGGGATTATAGTTGTAGTAATAGGGGTAGGTCCTGTTGCTAAAGAAGCAACTAAAGAACCAATTTTGTTAGATCCTTCTGTTACAGAAACAAAAAATCCATTTTCAAATTTCTGGATCTGTAAAGAAAAACTACGACCCTCCAAATGTACCATTTTTGTGGTATATCCATTTGAAGAGTTCAATAAGCTTTGAACGAGTCTTATGCTTTTATTGCTATTGATTCATCTTGAGGGTTGTCAATATGATGTTTCTTCCAAGTTTTTGATGCTTTGACTTTTTCCAGTCTCTTTTCACCAAACTCTTTTTCCAATAACTCATCTATAGCTTCATCTTCAATACCTTCTTTCCTAAGTTCTCTTTCATGTTTCAGGATATCCGTTATTGTTCCCTTTCGTTTTGGTTCTTCATCTACTTTCTTTGAAGTTTTTGTTGATTTAGCTTTAGTCTTGGTTTTAGTTTTAGCTTTTGATTTGACTGCAACCTCTTCAACTTCAGGTTGAGTTTCAGCAACTGCTTTTGCTTCAATAGAATCAGCCTCAACTCTAGCACGTAATTTTGCTTTGTATTTCAAATTACGTGGTTTTGTTCTTAATCTATATCCACAACATGGACACCAAAGTCCCTCCCATTTGATGAATATTTCACAAATTTGGCATCGACGTTGTCCTGAAGCATATCTTCCGGTTCCAACTGGCTTTTGAGCCTTATATCTAACACAAATTCCTTTACAAGTCATCTTGGTAGTTCATTATAGAATTCATAACTATATAAGCATGGATCGATAAAATCTATAATAAAATTTTAAAAAAGATGAAATTATTTCAAATTATACTGCGATCAAAGTTATTAGTTTTAAAAAAAACGAGAAATCATCAATAAATATGTATAGCTTCTATGAAAATCGTCTTTTTTGAAAAAATGACATGTCATAATATAGTTGTTTAACAAAAAATTTCATTTTTTTTAGAAAATTTTGAATTAAATGCATAATATCATCATACTTTCATCATTGTACCAGTAAAATGACAATCAAATTATAAAAAAATTTTGGGTTTTTCAGTAAATTTAGAAAATTTTTGAGTTATCCAGTCATTGATAATGGGAGAATTGAATGACGATAGCCATCACGTTGTGAAATATATTTTGCAGAAAGCATATCACGTTTTCCACGTTGATTGAAATTTTTAATTTTCAGACTGGTCTTTCGTTCATCAACAAATTCCAATTCAAAGGATGAACAGAATTTTAGATTTAGCATGTGAACAATTTGTTTTGCTGTCATCATATTTCCATTACCAATCTTTACAATCTTTCTTTTGGCTCTTAGACCTCCCAAAACACGGATAATATGAGAAACTAATTCTTCAACAGATGAATGAAAAGAGCTTTCAATTTCTTTACCATAATAAAATACCGAAAGACCAGTTCTTTGTCCAGGGTCAACTCCCAAAACAAGTTCCTCTTCTTCAAAATCAAGATTCAGTTTTTGCATCATAATTCCTCGAATTACAGTAGGATGATGCTCAAAGATTTCTTCATATAGTAACGATTTGTCATATTGTTTTGGGGATTCTTTTCTAGTAGTCAAAACTAGATGTCCAGAATAGTCTAAAATTTCCTCGGGTAAAAGGGAATCAAATGAAAGTTTGAGAGTTTTTAGATAGGTTGAAAATCTATAGTATGGTTTGCCATAGGTAGTTGCAATTCCAATACGGGCATTCAGTAAGGGATCGATATTTGGCAAAGTGAAATATGAGATTTAGGTTTATGCCTTCAAAACAGTTGACACGACATGTTTTACTGCTTCATCAAAATTAGCATCAATATTTGATTGGATTTCAGATAATTTTGTCTCACCATCCTGTGAAATTTTTGCAGATTCGGCAGTTGCCTTTTCTTTTGATGCATTAATTATCACCTCGGCTTCCTTGGTAGCCATTTCACGAGTCTTTTCCAATAATGTATCAATCTCAGATTGAGTCTTGACGGATAGTTGTTTTTTCATATCAGAGACTTTGCTATTTAGAGAATCCAAATCATCCTCTAAGGCATTAAGAGATTTGATAATTCCAGTGACTTTGGATTCAGCCATACTCATGATACTCAAAATTCACCAATTCCATTACTTAAACCATTCATTTTTCGGTACTTTTTAGGCACAAACTGATGAAATCAGATGGGTTATCCAGTAGTAAGCAACAGGATCGCTCTAGCAAGATCGCCTTTAGCTTCTTCTAATGCACTTTTAGCTTTTTCTTCATCAACACCGGCCTGTTGGCAAACTAGTTGAATGTCTTCTTCAGAGAAAATTGGTACTTCTAATTCTCTTTCTTCATAGCTATCAGCAGTTACTGTAAAAATTGAATTATCTTTTGCTTTCATTTCAGTAACAGAAGGTTTTGAGATGATGATCTCTTTTTTATCAGTCTTAATAGTCACTTCTTGAACATTTGGCAATTCGCTCATATCAAGACCCATCTTATCCATCATTCTTCGCATTTCGCGATTACCTCCACGCATCATGACTTTACTCCCTCTTTACGACTTTTTAAACTATCTCTGACTTTAATGGCTACACCTCTATTAAAATTAGAAATCATTTCATGAGACAAAACAGCTTTCCCAACTGCAATCACTTTATCTTTAAACAGTACGGGAGTGTCAGCAGAGATCTGAACTTTTTTTCCACACCAAACAACATGCTTACAAAAAACTGATCTTCCTTCCTGTACAAATGGTGCAGCATCTTTGCTAATCTCAACACAATTTTCTTTGAAGGTTTTACTTTTGAGTAAAATTTGTGCAAAATATGGACTAATTGCCAAACCACCATCAATTCTCAAAGTACAGAGTAAATTTCCTTGATGAGATACTGTTCTAATCCTTCCAGTCTTTCTAGAGAAAGTCATCTCTATGTCTTTGGGAAGATGTTTTGACACCCCATTTCCAAATAATGCATCCAAAGAATACTTTAGTTTGAGAGTAGGATCCATGACCGTATGAGATTCTCATCTAAATATTAGTTCAATGCTTTATCACAAATAGATCTCAAACTATATAGATTGGAAATATTCCATTAGTTCATGGAAGAAAGAGAAGAAACAAGGAAAATTCAATTTACAGGTAAATCATCCTACATAGTTTCATTGCCAAAACAATGGATTACGGATTTAGGACTAAAACAAGGAGATCAGATTAGAATGGTCAGAAAAGGCTCATCAACTTTAGAACTGTATCCTCCAAAATTTGAATCACGTATTCAAAAAAAGGAAGATGCAGTTGTTGAAATTGATAATGAAGAAAAAGCATCTTCAATAGTTAGAAAATTAATTTCATTGTATTTCTTAGGTTTCAAAACAATTAATGTTAAACCAAGAAATGGAAGATTGAGTCCTAATCAAAGAAACACGGTCAAAGAAGCAGTCAAGAGAATGTTGATGGGTTCAGAAATAATTTCTGACTCAAGTGGAGGAATTACTGTACAAGTTCTAGTAAATTTATTAGAATTATCTGTTGATGGTGCATTCAAAAGAATGATTCATTTGGCAAAATCTATGTCAAGTGATGCAATTTTGGCAGTTAAAGAAAATAATCAAGATCTTGCTCAAGAAGTTATCAACACCGATGATGAAGTGGATAGATTTGGATTCTATATTATTCGTCAATTAAAAATAGCAATTCAAAACGAGCACATGCTAAAAGAAATGGGATTCAGAAATGCTAGAAATTGTTTAGGATATAGATTGGTTGTAAAGAATATTGAAAGAACAGGAGACCATGCAGCATTTATTGCAAAAGACCTTTTGGAATTCAAAAAACCAGTAAAAAAAGAGATTTTAGAAAAGCTTCAAGATATGAATGAATTTTGCTTAGCGGTTTTAGATGATTCATGTCTAGCATTGTTCAAAGAAGATTATTCTCAGGCAGAAAAAACCATTGAAAAATCAAGTGAAATTTCAAAATTTGAGAAAAAAGTAAGAGATGCATCAAAATCTCTAAAGGATGATGAAGAAATCTACAGGATTAGAAGAATGACTGAAAATATTCGTAGGATTTCAGAGTATGCTAGCGATATAGCCGAAATTGTTTTGAATATGAATATTGAAAAAGCATTAAAAAAATCAGCATAATAGGCTAAAATAGGCATGATTTTTGAAGATAGAATCTTAACTTGAGACAATCGGAAATTGAATTATGATGAATTCGGCCATTTTGATCACATATGATAAAGAAGATGCAATTAGTGAAGCAAAAGGTTTGTGTGATGCAGCCGGATATGAAGTGGTTCACATAATCAAACAAAAATTTCTGAAAAAACCAAAATATGGAATTAGTGGTGGAGTTTTAGAAAGACTAGAAGAGATTTCAGAAAAATTAAGACCAGATGTGATTGTTTATGATGAGATCTTAAAACCAAGTCAAAATTACAACCTAGCATCAGTTTTACATAGAGAAGTTTTGGATAGAGAAACACTAATTCTTGAAATTTTTGAAAGTAGGGCTTCAAGTGCAGAATCAAAATTACAAGTTAAACTTGCGCAGTTAAGATACGAGATGGCCAGAGCAAAAGAAAAAGTCCGCCTTTCAAGTATGGGAGAGCAACCAGGATTCATGGGAATAGGAAAATTTGAGGTAGATGTGTACTATAATGACATCAAACATAGAATGCAGACTATAAGATCAAAGTTGGAAAAAGCTGGAAAACAAAGAGAGCTTCATAGACAAGGAAGAAAACGAATGGGGTTCAAAACAGTGTCACTTGCAGGATATACATCTGCAGGAAAAACAACTTTGTTTAACAAAATGACAGGAGAAACAAGAACTCAAAGCAAAGAGTTGTTTACAACTCTTTCTACAACTACGCGTAGAGTTACAATTAATCGAGAACCATTTTTAATTTCCGATACTGTAGGTTTTATCAGTAAACTCCCTGCATACATGATAGATGCATTCAAATCTACATTAGAGGAATTAGGCCATACGGATATCATCATAGTGGTGATTGACATTAGTGATTCTATTTTTGAATTAAAGAAAAAATTTTCTAGTTGTATGAGAACACTAAGTGAATTAGGTGTTCAAAAAGACAAAATGGTTTTTGCATTAAATAAAGCAGATTTGGTAAAAGAGGAAGAATTAGAAGAGAAAATAGAAATTCTAAATTTGAAAGAAAATAAGAAATGGATTTCTGTTTCTGCAAAGACAGAAAAAAATGTAAAAGAATTGAAACAACTAATCAGCAACATAATCGAAAGTCAAAATGGATATAAAATTAAAAAAATCTAGGAGGAGAGAGTTTTGGTGATAGAAGTAGTAAGAATTGGACAGCGATTAGTTAGAGATGACAGAGTTACAACTCATGTGGCATTAGTTTCAAGAGCTTTTGGAGCAGAAAAAATCTACATGACAGAAGTGAATCCTGAAATCAAAGATACCCTACAAAAGATCAATAAAACATGGGGAGGAGAATTTGATGTTGAGTTTATTGAGAAATGGAAACCAATTGTAAAAAAGAAAAAAGAAGAGAATTTTAAAATCGTACATCTTACAATGTATGGAGAAAGCATTAATGATGTTCAACAAAAACTTGGAAAAGAAGAAAATATTCTAGTAGTTGTTGGAGCAGAAAAGGTTCCAAGGGAAATTTATGGATTAGCAGACTATAATGTAGGGGTTGGTAGTCAACCTCATTCTGAAATCAGTGCCTTGGCAATACTTTTAGATCGTATTCAGAATGGAAAGCAATTTGAAAAATCATTTCCAGGTGCAATTAGGAAGATAATACCCACAAAAAATGGGAAAAACGTAGAAGTTAAAGAAACAAGGGATTAATAGTAGAAAATTAGGACTCATTAGAGTTGGTAGACAAATACGAAGATCCTTTTGTTAGAATAGCCTCAATGATTGGAGGAGATGAATATCTCAAAGTTGCAAGATCATTGTTAAAAGCTGAAGATGCCACAGATGAAGAAATAGCAAGTTCAACAGGACTTAGAATCAATATGGTTAGAAAAGTTTTGTATGATTTGTTTGGAAAATCGCTAATCACTGGAATCAGAGTAAAAGATGAAAGAAAAGGTTGGTTTGTTTACAGATGGAGAACAAGAAGGGAAGAAGTAGAAAATTTTATTGAAAACCAAAAAAAGAAAATTGGTGAGAGATTACAACAACGACTAGATTATGAAAATGCTTCTGATTTTTACCATTGTGGAAATGAGGATTGTCCAAGAGTCACATTTGAAGAAGCATTAGAAGGAATGTTCAAATGTCCATCATGTGGAAAAGTACTTAATCTAAAAAAGAATGACAAATCAAAGAAAGCATATTCAAAGAAAATTGATGAAATAAAAAAAGATATGCAACAAATTTTCTGATTAAATTTGGGAATGTTGATTTATAGAAATAACAAATAATTCTAAACATGTCTTCTGATTCTTCGGTTTGTGATATTTTCAAAGGAAACGCTTCAAAAATAATTAACAAATTAGAAATGCAAATTCCAACTTATTATCAGATTTATTCAGATATGTATAAGGAATATCTGCATGTAATGGATGATGTTTTTGGAACATGCATGATGTATGAAAAAGAATTTTTAGAAAAAATCAACATAAATCAAAACTGGATAAAAAACGTAGAATCATATACAAATTTTGTTACAGAAATGTGGTTAAATCAAATTGATTATTACGAGAACTACTTGAAATGGTATTCTCAAATGCGTATTTCAGGCATGAAAACATACGATAAATTCATTCATTTGATGACGGATTCATACTCAAAAAATCTATCAAATTATACTAGAAATTTTGAAAAATAAGTTACTGAATTAAATAGGAGAAAATATTGCAAAAAGTCCTTGAGTCAAATCACAACTGTAAATCCAGCAACAGGTGAAGACATCACAACATTTGATGCAATGGATAAAGATCAGGTTTTTGATTTAGTTAGAAAAGCGAAAAGAGCATTTCCGGAATGGAAAAAAGATTATGAAAGACGTAGAAGTTATGTTTACAATTTAGTGGAACATCTTAAGAAAAACAAAACAGAATTAGCAAAAGTTGCAACTGCAGAAATGGGCAAAGCACTAAAAGAATCAATTGGTGAAGTAGAAAAATGTGCTTGGGCTTTAGAATTTTATGCTGATCATGGAGATAGTTTTCTTTCAGATGAAGTATTAAACACAGATGCAAGAAAGAGCTTTCTTACTTTTGAACCATTAGGGGTAATTGGTTCTATAATGCCATGGAATTTTCCATATTGGCAAGCATTAAGATTTGCAGCTCCATGTTTGATGGCAGGAAATGTCATTGTAATGAAACCATCAAGAGTGACTATGCAATCAGGAATTGAAATTGAAAAAGCATTTGTTGAAGCTGGTATTCCAGATGGAATTTTTCAAACTGTGGTAGGAAGTGTAGATTCTGCAAATCATTTAATTGATTCAGAAGTAAATGCTGTAACTTTTACAGGCAGCACTAACGCTGGGGCAAAAGTTGGAGAGAGAGCTGCAAGTAATCTGAAAAAATGTGTTCTAGAATTAGGAGGAAGTGATCCTTTCATAGTATTAGACGATGCTATTATCGAAAAGGCTGCAGAGGGAGCAGTAAAGGGTCGATTTATCAATTGTGGGCAGAGTTGTGTAGCCTCAAAAAGGTTTTTTGTAGGTAAAAATATCGCAGAAGATTTCATTGAATTATTTATCAAAAAAGCATCTCAACTCAAAGTAGGAGATCCTATGTCAATTGAAACAGATATTGGGCCAGTTTCAAGTAAAGACGGCCTTGAAACAATTTCTGGAATTGTAGAGGATGCAAAAGAAAAAGGAGCTGAAATTCTATTAGGAGGTTCAGAAATGGATGGAAAAGGATTTTTCTACAAACCAACTATTCTTACAAACGTTAAACCAGATATGCGAATTGCTAAAGAAGAAACATTTGGGCCAGTAGCACCAATTACAATTGTAGAAAATGAAAGTGAAGCAATCAAACTAGCTAATGAAAGTGAATTTGGTTTAGGAGCCAGTATTTGGACAAAGGATCTAGCAAAAGCAGATAAGATGTCAAGACGAATTGAATCAGGAATTGTCAGTGTAAACAATGTTGTAGTTTCCGATCCAAGAATTCCATTTGGAGGAATAAAACACAGTGGATTTGGAAGAGAATTGTCAAGATACGGAATGTTAGAATTTGTAAATCTAAAATCAGTCAGATTTTATGATAATTTAGTGCATCATCACTACGTAGAATAGATTTTCTAAATGAGAATTTGAGGATCCCTTAAGTATAGTTTTGACGTATAGTATATTGGCGAGGACACTCGATGGCTTGGTTTGTTGGGTGAAGATCAGTGAGATCTTGGGAACGCCTTGAGCTTCAAAATACAGTTGAGGTTCATGATTCCTCTGTGACAATGTCCTCGTCTAATTCATCTTCTAGTTCATCTTCTAGTTCATCTTCATCATCACATTCTTCAAGTTCGATATGGGATGGACTTCCATTATCATCAAAGAAAATTTCAATACAAATTTCTGTAGATAATGTAGATGCCATAGTTTCAGACAGCTGTTTTGGAAAATTATCTAATCTTCCAGAATCTGAAGACACGTAGGTGGTAATTTCATCATCATGATAGAAATCAACCTCAAGATCTCCGTTGGCATATTTTCTTACGCCTACAACTTGACCAAATAAGCTATAAGCCAATCTAATTTCCTTACTGAGAAACATCTTTTGTAAGATTTTCAGCTAGTTTCTCATAATGTTCTCGGGATTTTCCTAAATCCTTTAATTTAGATTCTTCAATCTCTGTAAGTTCTTTGTCAACTTTCTGAGAAACATATTGTAATCTTGCTTCAGCCATCATGAATAATCTGTTATTTTCCTTCCAAAGATGTTCTGTTATGTGTTCAACATATTGCCTCATGTCACTGATTAATTTTGTAGAGTCACCAGACGAGAGATATTCTTTTGCAGACTCTTCCATACTTGCTCCTATTTCACGTGAACGTTCATGATCCATCAACATCATTGCAATTGGCCCCATGTTTTTTGGCATTCCTGCTTGTTCTAATGCAGGAAATAATGAATTTTCTTCTTTACTATGATGACATACATCTGTGAAATTTTTTGTAAAATCAATTACAGGAAGCAAAATTGATTCAGGAATTTGTTTCCCATCATTAAGTAATTGTATTGTAGAATCCATTGCTTTAATGACTTTTTCAATTAAATCATGATCTCGTCTTAATGATGCAGTTGACATGTTATTTTTAGAAAATATCCAATATCTATATCTTATTTTTTTAAAAATAATTAAAAGATAGAAATTAGTTAACGATTAATCGTTAACAGTATTATTATCGGTTAGAAAGGCCTTTAGATTTTACAAATGCTCAAATCTTTTTGGTCATTTCACTAGGAGCAATTGGTTTTTTACCAAATACTTGTTCTACAGTTTCACTACGACCTGCAAAACTAATTGCGTATCCTCCA
>JANQNM010000001.1 GCA_028279625.1 Candidatus Nitrosopumilus sp.
AATTTAGTCAATTTATACTAATTTAATTAATTTAAGCCATATTCTTATATTTTGTGTAAAATTTAAACTCAGATCAATGGATGCAACAGCATTTTGCCCTGCACACATTACTGGCTTTTTCAAGGCACATTTGGAAGATGAAGAAAAGCCTTCAGAAAGTTTAGGCTCTATGGGAGCAGGATTTTCGATAAAACAAGGAGTAACGACAAGAGTTTCAATCAAAGACAAAGAAGAACAAAAATCAAATTTTAAGATTACAACTAAAGGTTACCAATCAGACAAAACAGATGTTTCAGAATTTGTGTTGAATGAATTTCTAAAACTTGGAGATTTTTCTAACAAGTTCTTTAACATTGAACATGAAATAACTATTCCAGTTGGTTATGGTTTAGGTTCTAGTAGTGCAGTTGCATTATCATTATCATTTGCATTGGATCAAGCACTTCAAACAAAATTAGATAAAACTACAATTGGACAAATTGCACACAATGCTGAAGTTAAATGTAAAACTGGATTAGGAGATGTACTAGCATCATTTCATGGAGGTTTTGAGATTCGTGTTAAACCAGGAGCTCCAGGAATTGGTAGTGTTGAAAAAATTTCTACTGAAAAAATTTCTGTTATAATGATATGTTTGTCTCCAATTTCTACCAATAAATTCATCAAAGAACGTTTATCTCAAATTAACGGTCTTGGTGGAAAAATGGTAAACAAATTACTAGAATCAAGAAATTATGAACATTTTCAAGATATGTCAGTAGAGTTTGCAGAATATGTTGATGTAATGACTCCAAGAATGCAAAAATTAGTAGATAAATTCTCTGAAAATAATATCAAATGTGGAATAGCACTTTTTGGTGAAACAATCTTCTCAATGATTCCAAAAGAAAAAGAAGACAAAGTATTAGATATCTTACAAGAATACTCTGATGGAATAATAATAAAATCAGAGTTAGATAACAACGGAGCAAGAGTTCTAAAAAATTAATTGAAATCATATGCCATTAATTCCAAAATCTCATCCAAGAGCTAAATCACTTTTAATCAGGGAAAAATTAGTAGATGGTTTTGATAGAGGTTTAGTTGCAAAAGAAGGGCTTTTAGCTCAGGGAAGAGGTGAAGCATTTGATTATCTACTTGGAGAGAAAACAGGCAAAGCAGCAAAACAGGCAATCAAAGTTGCTGCAGCACAGCTTCTTCAGGCACAAAAACCAGTTATTTCAGTTAATGGCAATATTGCAGCTTTGTGTCCAAAGCAAATTGTGAGGCTGTCAAAACAGGCAAAGGCAAAACTTGAGGTAAACCTGTTTTATGCAAATGAAAATAGGAAAAAAGCCATTGTAAAGACCCTAAGGAATAATGGCGCAAAAGAAATTTTGGGCACAAATTCCCGATTTTCAACAAGATTATCAGGAATTGAATCTGCACGAAGGATTGTAGATAAGAACGGAATTTTTGAAGCTGATGTTGTTGTTGTGCCTCTAGAAGATGGAGATAGAACAATGGCATTAAGAAATGCAGGTAAAGTTGTCATCACATTTGATCTAAATCCACTTTCTAGAACTTCACAAACTGCAGATATAACAATTGTAGATAATGTAACAAGAGCAATTGATCTGTTAATTGACGAATGCAAAAAACTATCAAAAAAGAATTCAAAAAGTTTGAAAAAGATTATTTTAGATTTCGATAATAAAAAGAATCTAACAGAGAATGTTATTCAAATTAAAAATAATTTAACAAGGAGAGCTAGAGTTGCATAAGTCAGTACAAGATATTCTTAATATGAAAAAAGAAAAGAAGAAAATTTCAGTAATTACAAGTTATGATTACACATTAGCATCTCTATGTGATAAAGCAGGAATTGATATTTTGCTAGTTGGGGATAGTGCTGGAATGGTTATGTTAGGTTATGAAAATACAATTCCTGTTACAATGGATCAAATGTGTATGTTTACTGAATCAGTTAGCAATGCAAGAAAAGATTCGTTGTTAGTAGCTGATTTACCATTTATGTCATATCAAGCAAGTATAGAAGATGCAATTAACAATTCAGGAAAATTAATCAAAGCAGGAGCTGATGCTGTAAAGCTTGAAGGAGGTTCAATAATGGCTGAAACAATTAGTTCAATTGTTGATGTAGGAATTCCTGTTATGGGTCATATTGGATTACAACCACAGACAACAATGCTTTCACAAGGATACAAAGTTCAAGGAAAAACAAAAGATACAGCAATGAAGTTAATCCAAGATGCAAAAGAGCTTGAAGAAGCTGGTGTGTTTAGTATTGCATTGGAGATGGTAAGCCATGAAGTTGCAGAAATTATTTCTGAAACTGTCAACATACCAACGATTGGAATAGGTTCAGGCGTTGGTTGTGATGGACAAGTGCTTGTGGTTCAAGATTTGCTGGGAATGTATGACAAGATAAAGCCAAAGTTTGCTAAAAGATACATGAATTTATCTGAAGATATTGTAAAATCGCTTGAAAATTACAAAAATGATGTTGAATCAGGCACATTTCCTGCTGAAGAAAATTGGTTTTCAATGGATCAAGAGGAATTAAAGAAATTACGTGAGCAAGTTGGCAGCTAAAAAGAAAATCAAGAAAAATGATCATCCGTCATTAGATATTGTTTCCTCACAAGGAACAGAATTAACAGGAAAAAAGATTGTTCTTTGTGTTGCAGGAAGTGTTGCAGCTTACAAGGCAATAGAATTAGCAAGATTGCTAATGAGACATGGAGCAGATGTTACATGTGTGGCAAGCAATGCAGTAACAAAATTAATTCAGCCAGATTATTTCAAATGGGCAACAGGAAATGATGTCATAACAAAACTTACTGGAAAATTAGAACACATCAAACTAGCAGATTACAATCAATCAGATTTAGTAATAGTATATCCAGCTACTGCAAACACGCTTGGAAAGCTAGCAAATGGGATTGATGATACGCCTATTTCTACAGTTCTTACTGTAGGATTTGGATCAAAAATTCCAATTTTGATGTGTCTTGCAATGCATGAGTCAATGTATGATAATTCTGCTGTAAAAAAGAACATAGACTTTCTTAAAAATAAAATTCAATTTTTAGAACCACTGATGATTGAAGGTAAAGCAAAAGCACCTGAACCAGAAGATGTGTTAGAATTTGTATTAAACAAGTTTGGATTCTCATCAGAATTAAAAAATAAAAAAGTGTTGATGACTGCAGGACCAACAATTGAATATATTGATCCTGTTAGAGTAATAACAAATCTAAGTTCTGGAAAAACAGGTGTTCTATTAGCATCAGAATTAATTTCTGCAGGAGCTAAGGTTACTCTAGTTTATGGTCCAGGAAACCAAGAACCTCCAAAAGGTGCAAAAATTATCAATGTTGCAACTAACAAAGAAATGTTTGATGCTGCAAAAAATGAACTAAAGAAAAAATTTGATATTGTAATTATGGCTGCTGCTGCATCAGACTATACTCCCGAAAAGCCTTCAAAATCAAAAATAAAAAGTGATAAGAAATCACTTACAATCAGGCTCAAAAAAGCACCTAAAATCATTGATCAAGTAAAAAAATCTCAAAAAGACGCATTATTAATTGGATTCAAAGCTGAAACTAATCTTTCAAAAACTGCATTGATAAAATCAGCTCAAAAAAAGATGAAAGAGACTGGTGCTGATTTGATTATTGCAAATGATATTGGTACTAAGTATCAAAAGAATCCTGACAATAATCAGGTATATGTTGTGAATACTAACAAAGTTTCTTCTTCTGGTTGGAAGAAAAAAGAAAAAATTGTAAAATTTATCAGAAAAGAAATTGAAAAGAATTTAAAATGAAAAATTCTGAACTAAGAAAATTAATTTCACAATACAAAGAACTCAAACAAAAACAAAAAAAGAAACATGCAGATAATTTCAAACTTTCTGAAGAATTAAAAAATATAGAACATAGATATTTTCATGAAACAGGAAGAAAGTTAAAATCAGATTTGACGGAGTTTGATAATAATTGAAAGTAAAACCATCAGAATACAAAAAACGTAACATGACTATATGGAATGAAGTAGCTCCTAGATATCATAAAAGATGGGCATCTTCTAATCAAGGACCATTTCAGAGTACAAAAAAATTAGTTGAATTAGTTAATGTCAAAAAAGGTAACAAAATTTTGGATGTTGCATGTGGAACCGGTGTTGTAACAAAAAAACTTGGAGAAAAAGTTGGCAAGATAGGTTATGTTATTGGGGCAGACACATCAGTTACAGCTATCAAAATTGCAAAAAAATGGAATGATAAATCATCTAATCTTCTTTTTGTAAATGCAGATGCTGAGAATTTTTCATTTAAAGAAAAATTTGATATAATTACATGTCAGTATGCACTGTTTTTCTTTCCAAATGCAGTAAAAGCTCTAAAAAATATGAGAAAATACCTCGATGAATCAGGCACGCTAGGCATATCAGTTCATGGTCATAAAGACAGAGTACCATTTTTTGGGAATATTTTAGATGCAGTAACACAATTTATTCCAGACTATATTCCTCCTGGAACTCCGTCTTTGGATAGATATGGAACAAAAAAGTCACTAAGAGATGAAGTAAAAAAAGTAGGTTTTTCAAAAATTTCAGTCAAAGATTTTGTTTTCAAGTATAGTCCAGGAAATTTTGATGATTATTGGGGAGATTATCTCAGATATGTTGCAAAACCAATTAAAGAAAAGTTAAACTTACTTGAAAGATCGCAAAGAAAAGAGCTTAAAGAAATGGTAAAAGAGAACACAAAGCAATACACAAAGAGGAATGGAATTATTGAATTTCCTTGGGAAGTTTTAATTTTAACAGCAAAATACTAGAAATTCAGGATTAAGATGGCCAGAGACAAAAAGAAGAAGAAAGATGTAGAAGAAAAGCCAAAAAAATCAGATTTTAAGGCATTTTTGAAGAAAAGAGCTCCAATTTATCTTGGAATAATTGCATTGTTTGTGGTATTTGTAATTCCTGAATTAACTAAAGGTGATCTAGTAAGTAGTTTGCCAGAACTTTCTGCAGAAGAACAGCAGGTGGTAGATACATTGTTAGAGTATAATGGACCAAATGAATTAGGATATACTGTTAGAGAAGCATTAGAAGACAAAATTAGTGATGAATATCCAGATGAAAAAATTTACAATAATAAAAAGACAGTAATTGTTTGGACAGTAGATAACATAGATGCTCAAGAATATCAAGTTGTATTTAATTTCCAATCACACAAAGGAGAAATGAATTATGATTGGAATGTTAATGTAGATTCTGGAGATATTACTGCAAACAATCCATTATCAAAAAATATTATTGATTTAGTAGACTTTTACGATTAGCCTCAAATCGTGACTAAATCTTTAGTAAATTTGTGCATGACAAGAGGTTTATCTTTAACAATGAGTGAATCTTCTATTCTAATTCCAAATTTATTTTCAATATAGATACCTGGTTCAACAGTAATTGCCATGTTTTCTTTTAGTTTAGTTTCACTTCTGTAAGAGATTGTCGGAAGCTCATGAACTTCTAATCCAATTCCATGACCTGTTGAATGAATGAAGTATTGGCCAAAATTTTTATCATCAATGTAGTTTCTACATGCAGAATCTACATCTTTACAATTTACATTTGGTTTTACAGATTTTAGACCAAGTTTTTGAGATTCTTTTACAATTTCGTATGCTTCATTAGCTTGTTGTGAAATTTTTCCTAAAGCAAATGTTCTTGTTGCATCTGAGACATATCCCTTGTATCTTAATGTAAGATCAGTAACCACCAAATCTCCTTTTTTGAATTTTCTTTGTGTTACTTGAGCATGTGGAAGTGCACCATTAGGACCTCCAGCAATGATTAATGGATTAAGAGTAGATTTGTAACCTGTATCAAACATTTGTTGTTCCATTGCATAAGTCATCAGAATTGTCTGTAATTCAGATTCTTTTTGGCCAACTTTCATCTTTTTTGAACATAATTCGAACATTTCATCAATTATTTGAGATGCTTTTTTCAAAATTTTGATTTCTTTTTCATCTTTTATTATTCGTGCATTGTAAAAAGGGTCCGTTGAAGATTTTATTTTTGGGACAGATTTTTTCAAAGATTTCATTATAGAATAATTTTGGCAGTCAGTACAAACACGATTTTTTTTTATTTTTTGAATTAAAGATGAAATTAATCCGCTACCTCTTTCAGCAGTAATCACAGAACAATCTTCAGATTCTGTTTGTGCTCTTCCTACTTCAAGCTCTGGAGCAATAATTGTTGTTTTTCCGTTTTTTTCAAGCAAACCAATAGCTTCACCCCAAAATCCAGTCATGTAAAACAGATTTTCAGGCTCAAATGTGACTAGAGTATCACAATCAATTTTTTGGGCATATTTTAGAAGATTTTTTCTTCTTTGTTTCACACCAAAACACCTCTGTTTCTCAATTTGTGTATGATGCAAAGTTTGTATATGGAAATTTTATCTTGATCGATGTGACGGATGAAAAAGAGAAGAAAAAAGTAGTTGCTTTACTGTCTGGAGGATTGGATAGTCAACTAGCAGTAAGAATGATGCAAGAACAAGGTTTTGATGTTTCTGCTGTTGCAATAAAAACACCATTTTGTGATTTTGATTGTGGAAGAGGGTGTGGATTTGAAATAAGAGAAAGAGCTGATGATCTTAATGTAAATTTGAAAACAGTGTATCTCGGTGATGAATATATCGAGATGTTAAAAAATCCAAAACATGGGATTGGTGCTGGATTTAATCCATGTATTGATTGCAGATCTATGATGTTTGATGCTGCAAAAAAACACATGGATGAGATTGGGGCAGAATTTATCATTTCTGGAGAAGTGTTAGGTCAACGTCCAATGAGTCAACATGCTCCTGCTCTAAGAACAATTGAAAAAGAATCAGGATTAGTTGGAAAAATTGTAAGACCATTATCAGCTGGATTATTGCCATCAACAGATCCAGAAAAAGAAGGTTTGATCAAAAGAGAAGAACTTGGAATGATAAAAGGTAGAACAAGAAAAAATCAATTACAAATGGCAAAAGAATATGGAATTGAAAATCCACCAAATGCAGGTGGTGGATGTCTTTTAACAGATCCAGCTTTTGGAATTAAAGCAAAAGATTTGTTTGAACATACAAAAATTCCAACAATTAATGATATTGATTTGTTAAAGATTGGCAGACATTTCAGATTAGATGAACAAACAAAATTAGTTGTTGGAAGAAATAAGGATGAAAATGAAATGATCAAAGCTATTGCATTACCTGGAGATATTTTACTTGAAGCAAAAGATCATGTAGGACCAATTTCGATTTTACGGGGCAAGAATGCACAAAATCATGTCAGATTTGCATCATCGGTTACATTGAGATATTCAGATGCCCCAAAAGAAGGACAAGGCGTTGTTAACGTAAATAGTGACAATTTATCTGAAGAAGTTTCTACTCAAAGAGCAATAGAACAAGATTACATCAAATTTAGAATTTAGGCGTAAAAATTTTTGAAAATTAGTTGTAACTAAGGAAGAGTTTTTGAGGAAGTAGATCGCACTTCCAGCAAGGATGCAAAAACAAGAAAACCCCACATATCTAAAGGCCATTACCATTAGAGACATCAGCGATGTGCATTCCATCAAAGAAGACATCAAGAAAGATATGATTTTGATTCTAAGGGTTACACCATTAGCACAAAAGGATGTAGAACAACTAAGAAAAGTGGTTGAGGAATTGTATTCTATTGCAAAAACTGCTGGTGCAGATATTGCAAGATTAGGTGAAGAGAGAATTATTGTTGCACCATCTAGTATAAAGATCTGGAAACCAGAATACGATCTAAAATAATTTTATTGCTTCTTGAATTTGTGGATAATGAGAAGGAACTTTGTACATTCGTCTAATATTCATTGCAAGATTTTCAGATTTCTTTCGTTCTCCGTGATTAACTAAAACTCTACGAAGTTTTGGTCTTAATCTTTGAACAAATGACATTAGTTGATTATAATCACTATGACCACTAAATCCATCAAGTTTTTCTATTCCACAATTTACGGAAACAATTTCTACTTTACCTTCTTTTCCAAGCATTGAAACTTGTTTTGAACCATCAAGAACTCTTCTTCCTAAAGTTCCATTTACTTGATAGGAAACAAACAGAACTTTGTTCTTTTTATCAGGAGCAATGTTTTTGAAATATTCTAAAACTGGACCGCCTTCCAACATTCCTGATGTTGCTAGAATAATACAAGGTGAGTCTTCTCTCATTGGTTCTTCTCTAGCATCTGCATGTTCAATATTTGTGAAATATTCTGAATCAAATGGATTATCATCAGTTTCTAAGATCTTTTGTTTAAGTTCTCTTGCAAGATATTCAGGATAAGATTCGTGGATTGCAGATGCTTCTGAAATCATTCCTTCAGTAAAAACTGGTGCTTCTATCATCTCACCTGATTTCATGTAATGATCAATTACCATCATTATCTCTTGGGCACGCCCAACAGCAGGAATTGGAATTAGCACTTTACCACCATCTGCTAATGTATTGTTAACAGCATTAATGAAAGCAGATTCTACTTCTTGTCT
The DNA here is from genome assembly GCA_028279625.1 of Candidatus Nitrosopumilus sp. Lineage (GTDB taxonomy): Archaea > Thermoproteota > Nitrososphaeria > Nitrososphaerales > Nitrosopumilaceae > Nitrosopumilus. The sequence continues at coordinate 8,600 of JANQNM010000001.1, forward strand.
GCTAGGTTGAATGTCTTCTTTAAGACCATAGGTACTTTCAATTAACAAAGTTTCTACTCTAGGGAAATTCCAACTTGCAGCTTCAAACAGAATGCTTTTACCAAATTTGATATCACCAGAATAAACAAAGTTATGATCGCCATTTCCAATATGAAAGTGACATAACGCCGAACCAAGAATATGACCTGCATTTGCAAGAACTAGTTTTATGTCAGGTGAAATATCAGTAACAGTTCCATAAGGCAAAGTTATTGTTTGTCTCATGATTTGTTTTACATCACGTTCAGAGTAAATTGGGGTTCTACCTTGTGCAGCAGCCACTTTGATTGCATCTAATTGAATTAGATTCATCATTGGTAAAGTTGGCTCAGTACAATAGATTGGACCTTTGTAACCATATTTGCATAAAGTTGGCAAGAATCCAGTATGATCTAAATGTGCATGACCAATAACAACTGCATCAATTTCATCTAAAGTCATATTCAATGAATCCAATCTAGGAAATGCATCCATTGGAGAACGTGCACCTGGATTTAGTCCACAATCAATGAGAATTTTACTTTCAGGAGTAGAAAGTAGTAGAGATGATCTTCCAACTTGACCAAATCCTCCCAGAGTATAAAGAGAAACTTCAGTTCTTTGAGATAATCTAGGTCTGAATATTTCATCTCCAACCTGTTTGAGTTGTTTATTTCGTTCAGCAGATGCCTGTTTTAATGTAGCATTAATTGTTTGAATTGTTCTTGAAGGATATGTTGTTGCTTTTCTAACACGTATTTTCCAGCCTGTTTTCTCAGTAACTTCAGCATGATTGAATTCCTTAGCATTTCTTTGTAGTAGCCAAGGTCTTTTGGCTTCGATGGATACTTCTCCTGTTGCTGTATCAAAAAGTGTTCCTTGAAGATTTGCATCTTTTGGAACACATTCAGTAATTATTTTTCTAGCTTCATCTTCAGGTTTTCTTATTGATTCGTCTGTTCTGACAACAATTCTTTTTTTAATTACATTTACAAGATTTGAGATTGTTTCATTATTTTCCATCAAATAACGTGGTGTGTTTGTGAAAAGTGCAATTCTAGGTCCTTCATATTCAATCTTTGTAACATTAGCTTCTTTTGGAATACTTTGCAGTATGGTTGCCATTATATTCTGGCTGCTAGGAGGTAATTCTCTTTGTTGTTGTTTTCTTTGCATTAAATCACTAAAGTTCGATGACCGCTTTCTTTTGTTCATCGGTCAAAAGACGGAATCCATCTTTATCCATGATTGCGACATTAATTCCATCGCCAGTACCAATGTTTCTAACAATTGCGGCTTTAACTGCTCTAAGAGCTATCTTTTTTGCATCTTCTACTGTAAGATCTTCTCTATATTCATCTTCAAGTAATCCATAAGCTACTGGTGAACCGCTACCAGTTGTTACGTATGATTTTTCTTCAACTGAACCAAACATGTCAATGTTAAACAAAGCAGGACCATTTGCATCATATCCACCAACAAGGATATCTGCCATGAATGGATAACCTCTGTTTTGATGAAAAATTAATGAACAAAGTCTTGCAAGAGAATGAATAGAGATTGGACCTTGTTTCTCAACTCTATGAAGATTAGAATGATAACGTAAAATGTCAACAATGTTTTGAGCGTCTGCAACACCACCAGCCAAGGTCAAGCCTGCATGTTGATCAATTTTCTGAATTTTCATTGTATTATTATTTGCAATAAAGTAGCCAGCGCTTGCTCTCATATCAGCACATAATACAACACCGTCTTTGGCTTTGATACCTACAGTGGTAGTCCCGTGCAGAATTTTTTCTTCAACGTTATTTGACAAAAAATACACCTATTAAGATAAAGTAACTGGCATCTCACCCTTTTAAATAACTTTTTGATCTCTTGAAATCATAAATAATGACAAAAAATCAAGATCGCATGCAATCACATACAATGGAATTGCCTAGGCTCATAGAAATTGGTGAAAAGAACATTAATGATTTTGGAAAATTTCTTATCTCATTAAACAAACCAAAAAAAGTTTCCTTGATTTCAGGAACAAATGTTCAAAAAGTTCTTAGAAAAAAAATTGAAAAATCACTAAAATCTAAAAAAATCAAATTTATTTGGCACACATCAAAAGATAATCAATTAAAATCATTGAATCAGATTCAAAAAGATGTTAAAAAAGATAATTCAGATTTGATTGCGGGTATTGGAGGAGGTCGTTCAGTCGATACTGCAAAATTAATTTCGTTTAATCTAGGAAAACCATTTGTCAGTTTACCAACAGCAGCTTCTCATGATGGAATGGCAAGTCCGTTTGTTTCAGTAAAAAGTGACAAACCACATTCTATAGTAGCTACTGCACCAATGGGAGTTTTTGTAGATATTGATGTGATAAAGAAAGCTCCAGCAAAATTATTGGCTAGTGGTTGTGGAGATCTTATTGCAAATATTATTGCAGTAAAAGATTGGCAGTTAGGGCATAAGAAGAAAAAAGAGTACTATGGTAGGTATGCTGCAGATCTGGCTATGATGAGTGCTAAGATTGTAATGGAAAACTCATCTGAATTTGCAAAAAAAGGGTTAGATGCACGCGTGATTGTTGAGGCTTTAATCAGTGCAGGAGTAGCATCTTGTATTGCAGGTAGTAGTAGACCATGTTCAGGTGCAGAGCATCTCTTTTCTCATGCACTAGACAAAATAGCTCCCGGAGTTGGACTTCATGGAGAAAAATGTGGAATTGGTTCTATAATGATGGCAAAGTTACAAGGACAAGATTGGAAAAAAATTGTAAATACATTGAAAGAAGTAGGAGCACCAACAACTGCAAAACAAATTGGATTAGAACCAGAAATGATAATTGAAGCACTAACAATTGCTCAAGATCTTAGACCAGAAAGATATACAATTCTAAAAGAAAACAAAATGACTAGGAAAAGGGCTGAGAATCTTGCAAAAAGCACTAAGATAATTTAAGCATCTTTTCTTCAGGAGTTTTTTCTTTTGAGTTGGATTTCTTTTCCTGAGTTTTGTTAACGTGAGTTTCAACAAAGTTAACTTTTTCTAAAGTTGGAACAAATTTGAAAATGTCTAACTGAATAAAGTGTTTCATTATTTGTAAACCATCAGCACGTAGAATTTCTTCAGGAACTGTAATGTTTACTTCTTTTTCATTCAAATCAAATGAAATTTTAGAATCTTCTACAGGTAATCTGTTTTTTAGAATTCCATCAATTTTGTCTTTTGGAGCATCAAGTGATTTGAGCACATTAACATCAAACAATATTGTTTTGCCTGCATATCTGTGATTGTAGTCAACTTGAACTCTTCCAGAACCAATAAAACGGATAATTCCTCTTTTGTTATCAACTTCAATTGTATCACCTACTGAAACTTTTTCAGCATCTTCGCCTAATTTTCTGATTGGAATCATTCTGACTTTGCCAGAATCTCTTTCTCCAAATCCTTTGTCAGGCGTAACTTCAACTGTAAGTTTCTCACCTGCAGATGTTTTTGCAAGTGCTTCATCCAATCCTTTGAGAACAGGATAAGAAACCTCACCAATTGAAACTAGTTTTGGTTGATACTTGACATTTTGTTCATGAATTGAATATTTTTTTGCATCCTCTTCAAGTGTAGTGTCAAATACTTCTTCACTATCTTTTACCTTGGCTGTATAATCAACTAAGATTAGTGAACCTTTATCGAAAGTCAATGTGATCGGTCTCGAATTTCCTTATATTAAGTTAACAGGAATTAGAGAGCTTTTAGTTTTTCTTCAGCAGTCTTTAGACCTGCTTGAGCATCAACTTCATATCCCATCATTGCTAATGTTGACGAGATAGCAGAAATTGTTCTCATTACATGATAAGGACTTACTTCTCCCATGCATCCAACTCTGAAAACTTTACCTTTGAGATTTCCAAATCCTCCTGCAACTAAGACTTTGAATTTGTTTGCAAGAGTGTTTCTGAATGTCTTGTCTTCAAGACCATCAAGATAGTTAAGTGCAACAATAGAGATTGAACGATCTTCTTCTTTTGCAAATGGACTAAGACCCATTGCACTTAATCCAGAGTATAATGCATCAGAACAAACTTTGTGACGATTAAAGACATTTTGTAATCCTTCTTCAAGTAGGATTGCAAGTGCTTCTCTGTATGCATAGAGTAAAGGTAATGCTGGAGTGAAAGGAGTATGTTTTTCCTCATCATAATATTTGAAGTATCTTGCTAAGTTGAAATACATTGTAGCAGGTGGATTTTCTTGCATGTATTTTTTGGCTTTAGCACTTACTGAAATTGGAGATATTCCTGGAGGAGCAGCAATTGCTTTTTGTGCTCCAGTCATACATACATCAATATTCCATTTATCAACTGGAAGTGGTGCACCGCCTAATAGAGAAACAGAATCTACAACATAGAATGCATCATTTCTTGATGTCAAGTCAGATACTTTATCGAGATAATTCACCATAGTTCCTGTAGAAGTTTCATTATGTACAACATAGAATGCCTTTACATCTGGATTGTTATCAAATGCTTCTTTTACTTGATCAAAAATTGCATTTTGTCCAGGAGGAGTTTCAAGTTTTACTACATTTGCACCCTGACCTTCAATTAATTGAGATAATCTGTTACTAAATTCGCCATTAACTGGAATGATTACTTTGTCACCTTTCTTTACTACATTAACTACTCCTGCTTCAACAGCACCAGTTCCTGATGCAGACAATGCAACAATATCATTTTGTGTTTCAAAAACTTGCTGAGTTTTTGCTACCACATCTGTGTATAATTCAACAAAATCATCGCTTCTATGATTAATGATTGGTGCCAACATGGCTCTCATTACCCTGTTAGGAACATTTGTTGGTCCTGGAAGCATTGAAAGATATTCCATATGTTATCTATCAGTCAGTACAATACGGGGTTTATTTATAATTAGAGATTTTTCAGATGTTCTTTGGCATTATTATTTATCAAAAAATTTTTTGTGCCTTCTGGGACAAGATCAATCCATTTCTGATCGCTAATTATTAAATCTCGAATGTTTGTTCCTGATAAGACATCTCTTTCATGAAAAGGGATTTTGATTACTTGAACATCTCGTTTTGAATAAAGATGGTTCGTCAATTCATCATTAGAAAAAACAATATCAAATTTTGGAACTATCGTATCTATTTTTTCAATCCATTTGACATGATTATCCAAGTCAGGGATAAAATAGATTGAAATTTTTTCTTTCATTGAATCATCAATTGATGAAAGTATCATTTCTTTACGTTCTTCAGCAGAAAATGGATTGTTTTTTTGAGCTGGTTTGTTTGAGCTGCCTAATCCAACCCACAAATTCTCAACTTTTGACAAAGCAAAACGTAATGCCTCAAGATGACCTAAATGAAATGGTTGAAATCTACCTATCAATAATCCATCCATACCAAAAGTAGAAAATTTCTTTTTAAAAAACTATCATAAAGCATTGAAATTAGAACAATTTATGGAATTTCTAAAAATCAATGGAGGATATGGTGAAGGAGGAGGACAAATCGTTCGTTCTGCAATTGTTCTTTCTTGTATTACAAAGAAACCAATTAACATAGAAAATATCAGAAAGAATAGAAAAAAACCTGGACTGAAACCTCAACACCTTACAGCAATTTCAATTCTTAAAAAAATTTCAAATGCTAAAGTAATTGGTGAAGAGATTGGTTCAACAGAATTAAAATTTGTACCTGGAGAAATAGAAGATTTAGAATTAGTTGAAGATGTTGGTACAGCTGGAAGTATTCCTTTAATTTTACAAGTTTTAATTCCTGTTGTATCTCTCTCACAAAAAAAACTTTGTTTAACAATAAGGGGTGGAACAGATGTACTTTGGAGTCCAACAATTGATTTTACAAAATTTGTTTTAAAAGAAGCATATTCTAGAATGGGAATTAATTTTGAATTGGATATTATTAAGCGAGGATATTATCCTAAAGGAAATGGAGAAATAAAATTACAAGTATTTCCATCAAATGCAAAATCAGTTGCATTTTCAAAAAGAAAAACAAACAAAGTAAAATTATTTTGTACATTTTCTAAAATTTCAAGTGATATAATTGAAAAACAAATTGACAAAATAAAAGAGAATTTGGAAAAAGAAAATTTTCATGTTGAAAGAAAAATTATTAATGAAAAAGCAATGGATTCAGGTTCATCATTACTTGTCTATAGTATTGATGAGGATTCTATTATTGGAATAGATTCTTTATTTGATAAAAAAACACAGAGATTTGATTTAGAAATAGAGAAATTTCTTGATTCTTTAGGAGTGGACAATAACTTGGCTGATATGCTTGTTGTTCCTGCTAGTTTAGCACATGGAAAAACAACATTTCAAGTAAAAGAAATTACAAAACATTTAGAGACAAATTTGTTTGTAACATCAAAGATTACCGGTTGCAAGTATGGAATTGGAAGGCTATCAAATGGATTTGAGGTAATTATTGAAGGAATTCTAGACTCCAGCATCAAGTAAAGCAGCAAAAAATAGAATTGCTATAGATAATACTACAGTAACTTCGCCAAGAATAATGATTTTTTTTCTTAGTTTTTGAATTTGCTCTTCAGGCATTTGGTTTGACATGATCTTGTCTTCAACGTCTTTTCGAATAACTCTAACATGTACAGCATAAGTGATAATCAATAAAATCACCAAAATTATTTTGATGATTAGATATGTTCCATAACTTGTTGCAACTAGAAGATCAGGTTTGCTCAATAACATATGAGAACTATAAAGTCCAGTTCCCATTAGAATAAACAAGGATGGAACTGCAATTTTGTTAAAACGTCTTCCAACACGAATCATTATTTGCATTCTTTCTTCTACGGAAGAAGTCATTGTTTTGAGAAGAGGCGAAAATACAATTCCAATAAAGAGGGAGCCACCAACCCAAATTGCTGCTGCAACAAGATGAATCCATGTAAGAATCGCTTGTTCTAGTGCAGCCATAAAATTTGATATTTTAAATCAAATATTATGTATTTGGATCTTAACAACCTTTTTTAGTTGTACAGAATGTGATACCTATGAAATGGCACTTCAAAGTAAAATGACAGTTTATGTTGCAATAGCAGGAGTTTTAGCAATGATGGGAGGAATTGTTTTCTATTCAAGTTTAGATACGGAAAAACTTGAACAATCTGAAATTAGATTTTCAAATATTGAATTAACAGATATTAACACCATAAAAAATCAAGCAGAATTTGAAGTTACATTTAATGTAAAAAATCCAAGTGACAAGACTTTTACAGTTTCATTAATTTCATATCAGATTTTTGCTGATGGTGTTTTGCTAGGAACTGGACAGTATTCAACTCAAGATATTGCATTACCTGGAAGAGCTGTATTTTATCCAGGAGCAGAGGTTCCTCTAAAGAGCACATTTGCAGTAAACAAATCAGTTGAAAATGCTGAACTTTATGAATCTGCAATAAACAACAACATTAGCAGTTATTCAGCTGAAGGCAATATTACCACTGAAACTTCATGGACACTTGTAGAGAAAGATTTCAAATCTGATTTATAATTAAAAAGTGGGCCGAGAGAGATTCGAACTCACGATCACCGCCGTGTCGAGGCGGTATCCTAACCAGCTAGACTACCGGCCCATTGAAGAAAAAACTAGATACTGGCATTATTAACGTTTAACAAAAGAAAAGATGAATAAAAAGAAAGAAGGCGTGAAAAAGTTGACAGACGATTTTAGTGAGGAAGAAAAGAGAGGTTTCTACAAGGCAATTTATTCAAGAAGAGACGTTAGATCTCATTTTACTTCGAAACCCATTGAAGATGATGTGTTATCAAAAATTCTTCATGCAGCACATCATGCTCCATCGGTAGGATTTTCTCAACCTTGGAATTTTATTTTGATAAAGGATTCTGAGACAAAAAAGAAAATCAAAGAATCATTTGAAGAAGAAAAAAATCATTCATCACAACTTGTAGAAGAACCAAAAAGATCAAAATACCTTTCATTTAAGCTTGAAGGAATTTTAGAATCTCCAGTAAATTTGTGTGTGACATATGATCCTACAAAATTTGGGCCATTTGTAATTGGCAGAACTAGTATTCCTGAGGCAGGACTTTACAGTGTTTGTTGTGCAATTCAAAATTTGTGGTTATCAGCAAGAACAGAAGGAGTTGGATTAGGATGGGTAAGTATTCTATCCAATAAAATCCTAAAAGATGTTTTATCATTACCAGGACATGTTGTTCCGGTAGCGTACTTGTGTTTAGGATATGTTGATGATTTTGCTGAAAAACCAGATCTTGAAACAGCTGGTTGGTTACCAAGACTTGAACTAAAGGATGTTGTATTTTTTGAAAAATGGGATGATAAAGAAAATGAAACTTGGAATAACATTCAAGAATTAATTAAGGATAATTTTGATTACGCTTAAATAATTTAGAGTATTTTTTTTGCTGGGCTTGTGGCGCAGAGTCATTTGACGCGAAACATGGATAGCGTGGTAGCCTCCTAAGTTACAGGTCGAGGGATCGAAGCCCTCCAAGCCCGTTAAAAAAATTATTGGAATTTAAATACAAAGACAAATGGTAAATGATATGAAAGTTGTAGTTATTTCTGGAAGTCCAAGAAAGAATGCAAATACACAGATTGTAATGAAATATGTTTTTGATTATGCAAAATCTAAAAATCAAGATACAAAATTTGTAAATCTTTCAGAAGGTCAAATAGAATGTTATAGAGGACCAGATGAAGAATATAATGTTGCAACAAAAACTGCAACTAATGATATAATGGATGCAGATGTTTGGTTGATAGGTTCGCCAATCTACAATTCATTTTTTAGTTCTGCATTAAAAAATCTCTTTGAATACGTAAATTACAAAAAAACTGCTGGAAAAATTGCAGGAATGACAATTTTAGCTGCTGGAAATATTGGTTTTATTGATGTTCAAACCTTGTTGACACAATTATTATCTTATTTTAGAGTAATAACAAACCCAAAAGCAGTATTTCTTACAACTGAGGCAATCTCAGAGGATTCTAGACTTGATGCAGAATCACAAAAAAGACTTGAAGAGATGGTCGATGAGACCCTGGAAATGGCCTCAAAATTACAAGAAAATTAAACACAATAATGTGATTGAGTGTTTTCTAACAAAATCAAGAATGATGAGAAATTCTATATTTTCTAAAATGTTGATTCTACAAAGTTCATTTTAAAAATCATTGATAATTTTCCACAAATTAAACTATGAACAAATGGTGAAATTTTGAGATAATGGTTTGTGGTTTATTTTTCAAAAAATTTGAACTCACTATTATTTTCAGTTTAAAATTTTTTCAATAAGACAATGATTCTGAGTATGAAAAATTACTTGAAAAAGAAATGATTTACTTTGGGAATTATTATTTTGAATTTAGAATAATTACATTCTGAATTATTTGATTTCTTAATTTTCAAAACTAAAAAAACTCAAATATTAATAGGATATTCTAAATTAGATTGAGTTCTAAAAAAGATCCAACAGAGTTGTGTCCATGTAAATGCCATTTTGGTGGGGCAGAAAGTTGTCCTAGTTGTAAGAGTAATCATGGAATTGTTTGTAGTCACTGTGAAAAATAGAATTATTTTTTGGTTTTTCTTTGTGAAGCTAACATTTTGAGATTAGCTAGTTCAGTTTTTAGTGATTCAATTTGTACAAGTGTCTGTAAGTTAGAGATTTCTTGGTTTAATCTTTCAATTTCACTGTCTTTTAGTTTTACAGATTCTTTAAGATCATTTAGCTCAGCTGACAAGTCATTTTGAATTTGTTTTATTTCTGAAAGACTAACTTGACTACCTGAAGTTGTTGTTTGGATGGTTTGTGTATTACTCAAGCTTTTTTTTTCAGAATGTGCTGGTGCATGTTTATGCATATAATCTGCACTTTTCTGAGAAATCCAACATACTGCGACTAGAAACCACATGATGGGAACTGCCATGATGAATACGAAGTGCAAAATTGGGGCAAAGTCAACAAAGTATGGCCATAATCCAGTCAGTACTGCTGCAAATACAGCACATACAACAGTGGCTAAATGGTTGCCTAAATATCCCATAATTAGTTTGAAAAATTCATTGTTTATAATAGTAATGCTGAGAACCACTAAATGATAATAATTAAAAAGAAAAAGGAGCCGATTTTATTCGTCTTCTTCAGAGGTAGCAGTTGCTTTAGGCATATCTGATTGTAAGATTTGGATCTTTTGTAATAACTCAGTTCTTAGATCTCTTGCAACCCTTCTAACTGTTGGTCTTGGAACACC
>JANQNM010000007.1 GCA_028279625.1 Candidatus Nitrosopumilus sp.
AGATTACTTCCAACTATTCAATTATTCAAAATTGGTGTCAAACTTGACATGGTTGAAGAAAAAAAACATGAAATAAAACCTTCTGAAGAAAAGAAAAAAATTCAAAATGTAAAGTTTGAAGCTACAGAAGAAGATAAAGAATTCATCAGAGAGCTCCAAAAAGATCTAGATATTGTTGATAGACCATTTGAAAATGCTGCGAAAAAGCTAGGATTGACTGAAGAACAAGTATTTGAAAAGCTAAAGCATTATGAAAATATTGGTGTAATGAGAAGATTTGCAGCAATTTTACGTCATAGAGATGTTGGATTTATTGCAAATGGAATGATTGTTTGGAAAGTACCTGAAGATAGAATTAATGAAGTTGGAGGAAAACTTGGTGCATTTCCTCAAGTAAGTCATTGCTATCAAAGACCGGTGTATCCTGATTGGCCTTATAATGTATTTTCAATGATTCATTGTAAATCCCAAGATGAGGCAAAAGAGATGGCACAAACAATTCAAAATCAAATTAATGTTGATGACTACCGAATTTTATTTAGTGCACGAGAATTCAAAAAGACACGCGTAGAATATTTTGTTGAACAGAATTTTTCCTTAGAGGAAAAAATCCCTGCATAATTTTCTAAAAGAGATTTAGTTAGTTTGAGGGGTAGCCTTTAGCTCATAAGAAGGCCATGTATTATACAAATCATCAATTTCCTTCATATCTGAATCAGGAATATATTTTCCATCAGACATTGAAGCAAACATCTCTATTTCCTCAGTATTAATCACAGTTGGCAGTACTGATGAAACTGCTTTTTTAGATAAAATGAATTTGATTGCAAGTTCAGTAATGTTTAGTCCATTTCTCTCAGCTATGGGTCTGAGCTGTTCAACTTTTTTCATTGCTGATTTTCTCCATTCACGAGTGCGTTCTTTTCGATGATCTTTTTCGCTAATCTCAGTTTTATCAGTAACTTTCCCAGTAAGAATACCTGAAGCATCAGGAACCCTGACTAGTATTCCAACGTCTTTTTTTACTGCATTTTCAATTAATTCATTTCCTGGAGTTTGTTCTAAGATATTGTAAACAGTTTGTACGGCTGAAATGTTTTTTCTATCCATAGCCTCCATACCTTCTTGTGTCCATCCTATAGCAGGTCCTAGTGCTATTTGGCACGTCTTGATTTTTCCTTCTTGAATTTTTTTATCCAAAGTTTCAAAAATCACATTGTCACGAATATGACGTAACTTAGGATTGTGTAAACCATATACATCAACATAATCGCTTTGCAAACGTTCTAGACTATTTTTTAATGCGTTTTCAGTAAATTTAGGATCAAACTGCTGTGGTAATTCGTTATGACCTATTTGCTCTGCATTTTGATAATCATAACCATATTTTGTTGAAATAACAACCTCATTTCTCATATCCTTGAAAACTTCACCAATTAATCTCTCACTCTTTCCCTTACCATACATGTCGGCAGTTTCAAAGAAATTAATTCCAAGATCATATGCTTTTTTTAACATACGTTTAGCTTCATCTTCATCGATTTCTTTTCCCCACCAATTTAGAGCAATAGTCCAAGCCCCAAATCCTATTTCAGAAACCTTTATTCCACTTTTTCCTAATTGTTTGTATTTCAATTTCTTATCTCTCTAATCTTGAGTTCAGTTCTTCGCCACTCAAAACTGTTTTTCCTGTTTTCATATCTTCATTTATGTTTATCCAAGATTTGCATCCCTGATATTGAGATTTTCTTGGAATTTTCATTTCAGATATTTTAAAAACTTTGAGAAAAACATTGAGTGAGTTCATTAGCCAAGACTTGATATCAATGGAAGAATGTCCTTTTTCACACAAACAATCATTGGTGTGTCAACTGCTACATATTTGGAAACTTGTGTTCCTCTCAAATCCATTATTAAATTCTGAAACGAATGAAGGTCGTCAGTTTCAAATGCTAACATGAAATCCTCATCATCAATACCAAAAGAGTAAGTTGTGTTAAGAACAATCTGAGGATAACTCTTACCTACTTCAATATGTTCTTCCATCATTTTTTGTCTTTGTTGAACTGGTAAAAGATACCAGTCTCTTGTTTTAATGAAAGGATATACGATAACATATTTTCTTGGCTCTTCTCCAGCAACAAAAGATGTTACTCTTCCACTTTTAGCGTAAATTGAGGGTCGTGTACAGGATAAGTAAACCTGAGAGGGAATGAGATATTTTCCAATCACTGTAAGGTAAATTTTTGAAATAACTTCTTGAATCTCTTCTACTGTTTCAGCTGCAAACCAGAACATAAAATCTGAATCATCACGTAAACCTAAAGTTGAATACGCTCTAAATCGTATTCCCGAATTTGCTATAACATTTTCTAATTCTTTTGCAGATTCTTCTTTGGCCAAATCTGCCATCCATCTCCATTTTGGGTCAATTTTGAAGAATGAAAAATTGAAAAAGAACTTTCTTTCTGCCTCAGAGCTTGATTCCATGCATTTCCTCTAAAACTATGTGAATAAAAAAGTATACTTGATGTTCAGAATTATTATGATGCAGTCTGTTTTTCTAGTACCCACTCGTATCCTTTTTCTTCAAGCTCCGAAGCAAGGGACGAATCTCCACTTTTAATTACTTGCCCATTTGCAAAGACATGAACAAAGTCTAACTTATCTAGAAAATTTAAGATTCTAGCATAGTGAGTAATTATAATTGTTGTAGAATCTTTTCCTGACACTTGACTAATTGATTTTGCAACAGCTTGTACTGCATCAATATCTAATCCTGAATCAGGTTCATCCAAAATAGAAATTTTTGGTTTTAGTACTGCCATTTGTAAAACTTCGGATCTCTTCTTTTCTCCTCCAGAAAATCCTTCATTAAGATATCTTGATAAGAAATCATCTTTTAATCCAACAGCATTGATATTTTTTTTCAAATAATTTTGAAACTCTCTAACAGTAATGAAAACTTCTCTTTCATCTCCTTGTAGTGCTTTACTTAATGCATTGTAAGATGTTCTAAGAAAATGTGAAAAACCAACTCCTGAAACTTCAGTAGGATATTGAAAACCTAGGAACAGACCCTTTTTTGCACGTTCATCAGCTTTAAGATCCAAAATGCTTTCTCCATCTAGTAAAATATCGCCTTGTGTGACTTCGTATTTAGGATGTGCAAGCAGTGTATAAGCTAAAGTACTTTTTCCAGAACCATTAGGTCCCATGATTGCATGAACTTCTCCTGGACCAGTTTTGAGATTAACCCCTTTGAGAATCTCTTTTCCTTCTCTTTTTACATGAAGATCTTTAATCTCTAATATTGCCATAAAATCAATACCCTCATTTCACTATATAACACAGACGGATTTTAGCTTCTCCTAAGGGCTTATTCTAAATTTATAGAATTACTATGCTAAGAGTAAAAATAAAGAAAGGGGGTGGATTTTGGTTTAGGCTAGTGATGGTCGAAGAGTTACGCATAATTTGTAACTAGTTAGGATTTCTTTGCATCTATTTCGAATCGTAACTTCGGTTACTCCTGCAACACTTGATACATCACGTTGTAGAACATTTTGTCCAAGCAATACTGATGCAACATAAAGATATGCTGCTGCAATACCATTAGGAGCTTTTCCATCAGCAAGGTTTCGATCCTTAGTTTTTTCAGAAATTTCTAATGCAAGTCTTTCGACACGTACATCTGTTTTTGTTAGATTTGCAATTTTAGAGATGTACTTGTCCATTGTTACAACAGGTGTTGATGCTGCTCCCAACTCCATTACCATGGTTCTATAGTATTTTGCTGCGAGTTTTGTTTTAGCTTTGAGATCTTTTACAGTACAAATTCCTGCACAAATTTCATCAAGGGATCTTACAACATCGCATTGTTTGCATGCCATGAAAATGGTTGCAGCAGTTATACTTGCCACTGATTTGCCTTTTACATCTACTTTTCCATCTAGATTCCTGTAAATCATAGACGAAGTTTCAAGTACATTTTTTGGAAGGCTCAGAGCTTTGCACGTTTCTCCAATTTTTGATAGTACATTTGATAATCTTCTTTCTCTTGGAGAAGATACTCTTACTCTTTGTTGCCATTTTCTCAGATTGTTCATCTGGTTTGCCATTTCAGAGTTGATTGATTTCCCACTGAAATCTTTGGTGCTTATAGAAATTTCTGTTGTGATTCCCAGATCATGTTGGGAATAAGTTGTTTGGCCTGTTGCTCTTGCAAGTTTCATTTTTTCTTCTAAGTTACTACTTGTTGCTTCTGGACCATAGTCTGCCATTTGTTCTGCAACGACTACGCCGCAGCCAGAACAAATCCTTTCACCATTCTGAACATCATCAACTAATGTTGATTCACATTCAGGACAGCATTTTTCTATTTCAATTGCGTTCATTTCTTTTTCTCCTGAATTTTCTGTATTTTTTTACAGGAGAGGAAACTGTAAGTGCAAAAACTTTTTTTCCAACGTATTTTTTTACGCTGTTTGTTAACGGAATAGCAGATGCATATGGTTTTGCAACTGGCCCTATCATTTCCGTAACTTTTGCTATCTTACTACTTTTTTCGTCACAAAGTATCTGACCTTCTTTCAAAGCTGTGGAAAGTCTAACGATAACTCTGCCACTATTGGCTAAATGCATAATTTCGCCTACCTCCTGCAATTATTTTTCAAATTAATCTATCATTATCATAGACTTCTGTCAACTTTCCTTTAGCTTGAAGCTAGATTGAATATTATTTAGATTGCTTTGCTCTTTTAGAAACTAA
>JANQNM010000005.1 GCA_028279625.1 Candidatus Nitrosopumilus sp.
GGCATTGCATAACAAGAAATTCTTTCAATGTTTGCAAATTTTTCTCTAATGTATTTTACAATCTTTATCATATATTCTGAATCAAGATTCAATGCATCACCATCTGCAAGAAAGACTCTTCTAGTATCTGGCAAATATTTTGCCATCATGTCAATTTCTGCTTTTACTTCATCCCATGGTCTTTCAGAATATTCTTTTGATCTATACATATCACAAAAAGAACATTCGTTAAATGAACATCCTAATGTTACTTGGAAAATTAACGATCTAGCTTCAGATGGTGGTCGATACAAAGGCGCATCATAATTTAACATCAATTTTGATTCAATGAGATTTGTCTGATTATGTTTTTTATACTTTCTACATTGTTTGAACCACAAATACCTTTTAGTAGTAAACTGGAAGCTTTTTTGGAACTCATGGCTAATGATCCTGATGCAAAAAGACTGCTATGGTTTGTTTTTGCAGGCTCACGAGGAGGATTGAACCGATTAAAAATTATCTCAAAAATCAGAGAAACCCCTCTCAACATCAATCAATTATCTAAGGAATTAGGCATGGATTACAAAGGAATTCAGCATCACATCAAGGTGCTTGAAAAAAATAATTTGATTACAAGTGTGGGAGAAAAGTATGGTGTTGCATATTTCATCTCTACCTTTCTTGAAGTAAACATGGAGACATTTGAAGAAATTGAAGGAAAATTGGATAAAAGTAAATAAAAGCTCAAGAGGTGTCTGTCACTAAATGGAGCCTACATCCCTAGTGTTATCTATAGTCTCAATTGCAAATATGGGAATTCTTGGAATTTTAATTTGCATTTTTGGAAAGATGTACTCTGCAACGCGAGCTCAACTTCCATTAGGGATGATAGTTGTTGCTGGAATGTTATTTTTACACAACATCATTGGTGCCATGGCATATTTTTCCATGGAAGAAATATTCTCTCATGATATATTCCCTTACATGCTTGGTGTGGGAATTGCAGAACTTGTTGGTCTTTTGATATTCCTAAAAATTACTCTAGACTAATCTTAGTTTAATTGTAGCAAAACTAATCAAAATACGTGTTACAAGAGTACCTGAAACTTAACAAAAATATTCTAATTGCATTTGCAGCATCAATTACTATTTCTGCAGTTATTGCACAGCTTTTAGCTGATCAAGCTGATTATCTAAACACAACTTATACTACAATTGCTGATTATGTAATTTATTTTTCAGTTTTTTCAGGATTATTCTATCTTGATAACCGAAAAAAATACCGATTAGAATCTGGTGGAACTGATAATAAAAAATTAAAACATGATTTAAAAAAATTAATCACATCCTTAGTAATAGGCGAAATTGTTTATACTGTTGTAAGATGGGTATTACAATACTATTTTCTAACAATAAACTATGATCCATACTTGGCATCAATTATATCCCAAGGATTATCCACTATAGTTTACATGATAGTAGTTAACCTAAGTGTAAAGATTACGAGGTTGTACAAAGATGGTAATTAGTGTATTTGTTGATGGTTCAGGTGGATCAAACAGTGGATTTGGTTTTTTTGTAAAAGAAACTGGAGAATCATTTTATGAAAAAAAACCAGACATAACAAACAATCAAGCAGAATACATGGCAATCATCGCCGCACTAAGAAAATTTGAAGGAACAAGTGAAGAGGTGACTATCTTCAGTGATTCTAAAAATACAGTAAATCAACTCAATCACGAGTTTGCTATTAACAATGAACAACTTCGGGATCTAGCTAGAGAAGCTTGGAGCATTATAGGAAAATTCTCTCAACTCTCAATTGAGTGGGTTCCAAGAAACAAAAATTTGGCTGGTAAGATGTTGGGAAGCTAAATTTTGAGAGATCAGAATTTTCTATGAATAACTTTATTATACAAAATCCTTAGAACCAACATATCCATGGCTGAATCTGTTATTCTATCACCAAAATCAATTGCAGTTATCGGTGCATCAGATAAGAGAGGAAGTGTTGGAGCTACAATTACATCAAATATAATGAATGGATTCAAAGGAACTGTTTACCCAATCAGTCCATCAAGAGAAACAGTATTTTACAAAAAAGCATACAAGAGCGTTTTAGATGTACCAAAATCAATTGACCTTGCCGTTATTGTTATCAAAAACACATTGGTTGCACCAGTTCTAGAAGAATGTGGAAAGAAAAAGATCAAAGGGGTCATTATCATCACAGCAGGATTCAAAGAAGTAGATGAAGAAGGAGCAAAACGTGAACAAGAAATTAAAGATATAGCTAAAAAATACAAAATCCAAATCATTGGACCAAATTGTCTTGGTGTCATGAATCTTGATCCAAAGACAATGATGAATTCTACATTTTTGAAAGTTACACCAAAATCCGGAAAAATTGCACTTGTCTCTCAAAGTGGTGCAATATGCGCTGCATTAGTTGAAGATGCAAGTGCTCAAGGAATTGGTTTTTCTGCAGTAGTTAGTCTTGGAAACAAAGCAGCAATGAGCGAAGTTGATGTTCTAAAAATTCTTGCAACTCACAAACAAACCAAGGTTATCGTAATGTATCTGGAAGATATGGGTGATGGCCAAGAGTTTCTCAAAGTTTGTAAAAATATTACTAAAAAACTCAAAAAACCTGTTCTTGTTCTCAAATCTGGACGCAGTCCTGAAGGAGCAAAGGCAGCAATGTCTCATACTGGTGCTTTGATGGGTTCTGATGAAATCTATGATGCATTACTAAAGCAATCTGGTGCACTCAGAGTTGATACTATGGAAGAACTATTTGATTATGCAACAGCATTTTCAAAACAACCACTTCCAACAGCAGGTGGTTTAGTTATTGTCTCAAATGCAGGTGGACCTGCGATTATTTCCACTGATGCTTGCTCAAAAGCAGGAATTAGGATGGCAAAAATTGATAGCATTCGTCCAAAGATTGATGAGGTCATTCCTCCTTGGGGAAGCTCAAGAAATCCTGTTGACATTGTAGGTGATGCTGATTTTAATCGATTCCATAATGTTTTGGATAGAGTTCTAAAACATCCAAAAGTCGGATCTGTTATTACAATGTGTACTCCTTCTGGAACTCTCAATTATGATAAACTTGCAGAAGTGATTGTTACAATGTCAAAGAAATACAAAAAGACAATGCTTGCAAGTTTAATGGGACTGGATGAAGGAATTACTAATAGGGAAATTTTAACCCGAGGAGATGTCCCTTATTACACATATGCTGAAGGAGCAATTCGAACTTTAGCTGCAATGAAAAATTTTGCAATTTGGGTAAATACCAAAGAAGGAAAAATTACAAAATTCAAAGTCAACAAAGCAAAAGCAAAGAAGATTTTTGATAAAGTCAAAAAAGAGAAACGACCAAATCTTCTAGAAGAAGAGGGACAAGAAGTTCTCAAAGCATATGGTTTACCACTTCCACAAAGCGCTCTTGCAAAAAATGAAGATGAAGCAGTAAAGATGGCAAAGAAGATTGGTTATCCAGTTGTAATGAAGATTGCATCTCCACAAATTATTCACAAATCTGATGCAGGTGGTGTTAAAGTAAATCTGAATAATGATTCTGAAATTAAAGCCGCATTCAAAACCATTGTCAAAAATGCTAAAAAATATGATAAGAAAGCCGAGATCAAAGGAGTTTTGGTTGTAGAGATGGTAAAAGGCGGTAAAGAACTAATCATAGGCTCAAAACTTGAACCTGGATTTGGTCCTGTTGTCATGTTGGGAATGGGAGGAATCTATGTAGAAGTTCTAAAAGATGTCACATTCAAACTGGCTCCCGTTAATGACAAAGAAGCTGATGATATGATTGCATCAATTAAGACACAAAAATTATTGCAAGGTGTTAGAGGTGAAAAACCATCTGATATTGTAAAACTATCTGAATGTATTCAGAGATTATCTCAATTAGTTACTGATTTCAAAGAGATCAAAGAATTAGATATGAACCCTGTTCTTGTAATGGAAAAAGGAAAGGGTTGTAGAATTCTTGATGTCAGAATTGGACTCTGATCGCAAAAATTTGTTCCTAAAAAATTAGTTTTGCCAATTTAGAATATTTATACAACCTGAAATGAAATAATGTAACATGGCTAATGTCTTAAAGACTATTAGATCTGGTGATGACTATATTGAAAGTCTTAGAGGGAGAGATCTCAAAGTTTACCTCTTTGGTGAATTAGTAAAAGAACCAGTAGACCATCCGATTATTCGACCATCAATTAATGCAGTTGCTGAAACATATGATCTAGCATTGCGTGAAGAAGAGCTTGCCTCTGCAAATTCTTCCATTACAGGTCTTCAAGTTAACAGATTTTTGCACATTGCTGAAAGTGCACAAGATTTAGTTTTACAAAATAAAATGCAAAGGAAACTTGGTCAAAACACCGGAACATGTTTCCAAAGGTGCGTTGGCATGGATGCAATGAATGCCTTGCATTCAACAACATTTGAAATTGATGAAAAACATGGAACTAACTACCACCAAAGATTCTTAGAATTTGTAAAGATGGTTCAAAAAGAAAATCTTGTCATTGGCGGAGCAATGACTGATCCAAAAGGTGACAGAAGTAAAGGCCCAGCTGAACAAGAAGACCCTGATTTATTTACACGAATTGTAGATTCAGATGAAAAGGGAGTTTACGTTTCAGGAGCAAAAGCACATCAAACTGGATGTATTAACTCTCACTGGATTATCTTAATGCCTACCATTAGACTAACAGAACAAGATAAAGACTGGGCAATCGTTGGAGCCATTCCAGCAGATGCAAAAGGTGTTACCTACATCTACGGTAGACAATCTTGTGATACAAGAAGTATGGAAGAAGGTGATATTGATGAAGGTAATGCAAAGTTTGGTGGTCAAGAAGCACTAATCATCTTAGACAAAGTCTTCATTCCATGGGATATGATTTTCATGAATGGAGAATATGAATTTGCTTCAATGCTAGTTGAAAGATTTACTTGTTATCATAGAAGAAGCTATGTCTGCAAAACAGGACTAGGAGATGTCCTTATTGGTGCTGCAGCAACAATTGCAGATTATAATGGAGTTCCAAAAGTTTCTCACATTAAAGACAAAATTATTGAAATGACTCATCTTAATGAAACAATCTTTGCAGCAGGAATTGCATCTTCACATCAAGGACAGAAAATGAAGTCAGGAGTTTATCTTAATGATGATATGCTTGCACAAGTTTGTAAACATAATGTTACTAGATTCCCATATGAAATTAGTAGACTAGCACAAGACATTGCAGGTGGTCTTGTAGTTACACTTCCATCTGAGAAGGACTTTAGACATCCTGAAGCTGGTCCACTTCTCAAAAAATACTTGGCAGGAAGAAAGGGTGCAGATGTTGAAAACAGAATGAGAATTTTAAGACTCATTGAAAACATGACTCTTGGAAGAAATGCGGTTGGATATCTTACAGAATCTATGCATGGTGCAGGTTCACCACAAGCACAAAGAATCCAGATTCAAAGACAGATGCAAATAGGTTACAAGAAAAACTTGGCAAAGAATCTTGCTGGAATTAAAAATGATACAGAAGAACCTGTTGAATCAGATGAATACTTTAAACGAGTTTTCAAAACAAAAGATTCTGTTCTTTAGAATTTTTTCCTAATTTTAAAAAACAGCATAGCAGGTGCTGCAAAATACATTCCAATATTTAGTAGAATTACACCAATTCCATATCCTAGAACTTGTGATTCAGATTCTGCATATTCCATAATGGATAGAGATGATAACAATGGAGTGATTCCGATCTTTACTAGTTCTTTGAATGCTGGATTTTCTCTTTCATAGTCAGCAACATATGGTGAGAATGAATAATACAATTGGTTGAATCCTGTCATAAATGAAGCACCTGAACTAGTACTCATTAATTGATTGTCTCTAATCTCTCGCAAGAACTGAACTTGTGGTGCCATCTCTGTTCCATACGCAGCTGTTGCAATTAGACAACCGCCACCTTCAGACTTGTCAGTTTCTTCAATCTCATCAACACTTGTTTTTTCAATATCTATCTCATCTGTATCTATTTCCACACCAGTTTCTTCAATCTCTTTTTGTTGTTGAGCAATTTCTTGTGGGATCTCTTCAATGTTTACTGATTTTGTATCTACTTTTCCTTCTTTAGCTTCTTTAGCACTTTCTTGAATTTCTAAACTATAGTAAATTCTACTTTGTTCTATTAGTTTTTGATATCTGTCATATTCATAATAAGTCCACAACTCATCATTGTATAGATTCCCACATAATCTTGATTCTATTGAATGCTGATGATGTTCAAAGAAATCATTTCCAATAATTAGATATAATTGATAATTTTCTTCGCACCATTCTATTCCATTTTTTGTCAACCCTGCAGTATCTCGAAAAGGCGTTTGGGCATATGCCGTACTAATTAAAAGTAATATTGAAAACACTGCAACATATTTCAATTAGAAATTTTCTTTTTTGCTACTTCATAAGTGATACTACTCTTAGAACTGATAATTTCTGAGGATCCTTTTTTAGGAAAATTGTTGTAATTATATCACCAAGCAAACAGGACGATCTATTGCTTTGTTTTAAGCATAATGTGAACCTGTTTGCCTGAATTATAGCAATTATTTTTTATCTTCGGATTTTTTTTCATCCGTCTCAGTCTCTTGGACAGATTCATCTTTCTGTTCTTCAACAACCTCATCTTTTTGTTCCTCGATGACTTTCTCTTCATCTATTGTTGGTTTTCCTAAATCTTCAGAATATTCAGTATCCTCTTTAATTTTATCAAGATCAGAAAATTTTTCAATTGTATTTGGATTATCTGAGTCTAAAGGATCAGATAATGGAAGCTCTTTCTCACTTTTCCTCTTTGACATTTGCTTTACAATCATAATTCCAATTACGATTGCAATTATGACATAGTTGATGGGTGGTTTTAGTAATTGTGTGATGTATCCGACTTGTGGCATGATGTATGCTACTTTTCCAATATACTCTTCTTCAGTAATTGGAAAATCAGTACCTGGAATTGATGCTGGATTTGCATCTCCTTTAGTCCTGATTGTCTTAGGGTTTTCATCAATAATTGACGCCACTCTATGAACAATCACTCTATCATGATCTGATGGCCGATTAAATACAATGATGTCTCCTATCTCTATATCTTCAAAGGGTTCATGTCCTTGAACAACTAATACATCATATACTTCTAAAACTGGAATCATACTTCCACTTGCAACAACATAAAATGGATTTTGTGTTCCAAATGCTACTTGAAGACCAATCCAAATCACTAAAACTCCAATTCCAACAATAACAATATCTTTAATGACTCCCTTTGAGATGGATTTTTTTGCCAATTATCTTATCGCCTATAGTGTCATTGATTAAATTTACTAGCTATTGGAGTTTAGTTCCACATTCTTCACAGAATTTGGAACCTTCTTTATTTACAAATCCACAATTTGCACACTTTCCTGGTTGACTTGCAGGTGTTGCATCTTCTGGGTTTCCTAAAAGAACAACTTCTCCAACTTTCTTGATGTTACTCCAAGGAATACTTCCTTCTGTACCATCATTTTTAGTGATAACTAAAACCATTGACTGATTTGAATCAATACCTACTTGTTTTGCAATTCCAATCTTATTAGCACTTTCATCATAAACAGCTCTACCTTCAATTGAACTAACAGATGTTGCAGGACCTGGCTGTGTAGTTTCTTGAACTGGTTCTGCGGCTGGTGTTGATTGTACTTGTGGTGTTGGCTCTGGTTGTGGTGCACTTTGAACTGTAGGTTCTAATGGTTTTGCATTTCCAATATCTCCTGCTTCGTCTTGTTTCTTAAATTCCCTATATTCTGCAATTGTTCCATTACATGAACTACAGATGTATTGTCCTCTTTCTGCAAGAATCAAATTTTCTGCAACTTCTTCATTAGGATTCTCAAATTCTATCTTTGGAGCTCCTTCAAATTCTTTCTCACAAGTATTGCAAAAATGTTTAGAAATTTTTTCATTATCTAATCTACCAACAGGTGCTAAAAACAGATCAGGTCCACCTAGATTGCCTTTCATCTGTTGCTCATCAGTAACATTAGCCATTACATAGCCGCCGGAACCTCTTAATTTTTTAAGTCTAAGCTCTGAACTCATATCTCAGATTTGATCGAACGTCATTTAAGTATATATCAAAAATTAATTTCCC
>JANQNM010000098.1 GCA_028279625.1 Candidatus Nitrosopumilus sp.
GTTTTTTGTCAATTTTTGATTCAAGTTTTCGACTAAGCTCATCAGACATTAGATTAATTTCCCCCTACTAAATAAAATGGATTTCTTTTTTGAAATAAACTAAACATATCTTTTACATTTTAAAAACAATCAGAAATGGAACACCAGAAATTTTTTTAACACCATTTTCTGAACCGATTCCAAGTTCTATTGACATTGAAACAGTTTCTTCTCCAACCATATTGATTATTGATGAATTTTTCAATAATGTTTTTGCTTCTTCAGCTTCTATTATTTGATCACCATAATAGCTTTCACTAATGTGCATGTTCAATTCATCTTCAACAATATTTTTTCCTAACAATTCTGCATCACAAATGTTAAGCATTACATTTTTTTGATAATCAGTAACTCTTACAGAAAATGGCATTATGCGTATTTACCTTTTAGAGTAGATTTTGCACCACATGCTTCACAAATCAAAAATGAAATTCTTTTTTCTTTTATAATTTTTGTATCAGGGCTTTTGCATGTTGGACATTCAACATAATCTTTAACGTAAATTTGGAATAATCTTGTAAAGTCATCAGGATCTCTTCTACCAATAAACATGGCCTTGTCACCTAGTCTTTCTGCAGGAACTGCAAATTCTTTTGATAGATATTGTAGAACTTTATCAGGATCTCTACGTAGAACCTTTGGGAATTCTGAAAAATTACGCAAGAATGTCTTTTGTCCTTCCCACATCACATCTACTACAGGAAGCTCAAATCTAGATGAAGTGTTTTTTTTAGGATCACCTATCTTATCCTGAATACGTTTTAGTAGATTTTCATACTCGCTTTTGGTCACTACAAAAAATAGTATAGACTAGACCCTATATGGGTTTTGAAAAAGAAGAAGTCTGTGGATTTTGTTTCTAAATTATTCCATTTTTCCTATACGGAAAACGTTGATTCCACATTCACCACATGTACCTTTTACGGCAGGGCGTCCGTTCTTTAGTTTAGTTTCTTTGGGATCTTGTATATCCACTTTTTTGCGGCATTTAACGCAATATGCTTGAACCATTCTAAAAATTCTCAAACAAAGTGGTATTTAGGCAGAGCCTGTGAAAATTATTTCACTATAGGCTAGATGTGCGTAAATTTTTTTCAGCCATGAAAAACTAAGAAATAGCATAAATTTCAATGAAAATAAGCATAATTTGGAAAATTGTGATCAGAATTATACAATAATAGATTTTTTCTAACATATGTTTAACAAGTGGTGATTTTTTCAATATTATCAGTTATAAACTCCCTTATTGTAAAAACTCAAAATGGCATCAAAGAAAGGCATTGTCGTAACTGCAATTATTTTAGCAGTAATTACTGGTGCAAGTTTTCTGTTATGGTTAGTTCCTCAAGATGGAAGCGAAACAACATTTGTTGTAACAGATTATGAAAATTATCTTGATGGCAAAAAGAACATTCATGAAGTTTTGAGCGAATCAATTGAAATAGAATTTGAAAGCTTACGTAATGGAGAGGTTTCACCACAAGAATACATGACAACCACTGAAGTTACAGCATCTCAGATAACTGCACAGATTAGTGAATTTGTTACTTCAAAACCACCTGAGGAATGGCAAGCAAGTTACATCAACTATATGGATGCAATGAAGAAATTCAATTCCTATATTGGAGAAACCAAAGTTTTAGCAAATTTGATTGAAAATGGAGGTTCTCAAGAAGAGATGCAAGAGACCATTGAGAAGATAGAATCATTAAAATCAGAATCTTTAGAATTTATCAAAAAATCTGATGAATCAAGACCAAATACATAGCCTCAAAACCGAAAATTACTAATCATAAATGTTGGAAATCGTTAAAAAGCAATTTTGCCAATAAAAATAAGAATGTCTCAGCGCTCCGATAAGGTTGAAAAAGATGTCAATGCATCAACTGCCAACAAATTACTTGTAATTTGTATTGATAGAGATAATGATGTTGGAGAAAAAGCAGGCATAGTTACACCAGTCATAGGAAGAGATGCTTGTATTGAGGCGGCTCAAAGATTGGCTTTAGAAGATCCTGAAGACGCAGATTCAAATTCAATATTTTCTGCTATCAAGACCTATGAGGATTTAATCAGTAAAGGATACCAAGTCGAAGTAGTTACTGTTGCAGGAGTTAAAGACAGAGGTGTTCAAGCAGATGAAAAAATTCTTGCTGAAACTAGAAAAGTTTTAGAAACATTTTCTGCAAACGGAGCAGTTATTGTATCAGATGGAGAAGATGATGAAAGTGTTATTCCAGTAATACAAAACGTTCTACCAGTTGTTTCTGTTCAACGTGTTGTAATGAAAGTAAGTCGTAGTGTAGAATATTCCTATGCTGTATTTGGAAAATATCTCAAAATGATTGCTTATGATTCAAGATACTCTAAATTCTTTTTGGGAGTTCCTGGAATGTTATTGTTAATTGGAGGAGTTGCAAGCGTATTTAATTTAACCACAGAAATTTTTGCAGTTTTAGTAAGTATTTTGGGTGGTGCATTTTTGATCAGAGCATTTGATGTAGACAGAAGATGGTCTAGTTGGTCAAAACCGACGCCGATGGGCTTTATCAGAATGTTTACAATGGTTGCAGGAGTGATACTATTGTTATCATCAATTCCTGCAGGAGTAAGTTCGATTGATGCAGAGTTGTTAGAATCAGAAACAGAGTTTGCAGTTAAGATTACAGACAAAGTAATCATTGGACAATTTGTTTCAGGTGCATTACCAATCTTGTGGATTGGAATGGGAGCAATATTTGCAGGAACATTACTTAGTAATTGGATTGGAGGAATTCCAAGACAGATTAGCGATATCTTGAGAATTGTTGTACTAATTGCACTTTATCCAACCATTGCACAGTTCACAAATATCATGATGCATGATGAGAGTTCATTTACTTTGATTCCGCCATTACTTGGAGGGTTGGCAGCTACGCTGGTTTCAGCCACAATTCTGTTCAAAAAATACAGAAAACAAAGAGACCAAGAGATGGTTTCAGACTAGACTCTCCTTAGAGTTGTCTCAATAAGGAATTTCTGAAAAACACTGATATCTTTAGTCCAGTATTAGTCATCTAGAGAAAACAATGAGCAAAATCAGAGATACATTATTTCATGTTTCTGGACTCTACAAGATTTACGGAAAAAGGCTCGAAAATGAGATCAGAAATGGAGACATTCCTAATCACGTGGCTCTGATTTTAGATGGCAACAGAAGGTGGGCAAAAAGACACCTAACAATGCCAAAATCGGGACATTGGAAGGGAGCAGACGCTGTTGAAAACCTTCTTGATTGGTGTGAGGAGTTTGATATCAAAATCATAACATTGTATGCATTATCTGCTGAAAATTTGGATAGAGATGATGAAGAGTTAGAGTATCTTTATGAATTAATTCGAATGAGACTAGAAAAACTGTACAACGATCCTCGAATTCATAAAAACAAAATGCGAGTAAAAGCAATTGGAAGAATTGAACTTTTACCAGATTCTATCAAAGACGTTTTGAAGAGATTAGATGAAGCAACAAAAGATTACAACAATCATTTTCTAAATATTGCATTGGCATATGGAGGACAGTATGAATTAGTTGATGCCGTAAAAAAGATTGGAGAGAAAATTAGAGATGGTTCTTTGAATGTAAATGAAATTAACAAAAAGGAAATTGAAGATAACTTGTACACATCACACTTGCCTCAATCATCACCAGATATGATTTTACGAACATCAGGAGAAAAAAGACTAAGCGGATTTCTAATGTGGCAAAGTGCATATAGTGAATTAGTTTTCATGGATATTTTCTGGCCCGAATTTAGAAAAATAGATTTAATGAGAGCAATTAGAACTTTTCAAGAAAGAAAAAGAAGGTTAGGTAAATGATAGAAGAAACATCAGCAGGGATAGTACTGTTTAGAAAAGATGATTCTAAAAATTTGTTTTTACTTTTACACTATCCTTCAGGTCATTGGGATTTTGTAAAGGGAAAAATGGAAAAAGGAGAGTCGCCACATGAAACAGCAGTTAGAGAAACAAAAGAAGAGACAGGAATTACAGATATTTCATTTGTAGAAAACTTTGAGGAATGGATTGAATATAATTTCCAATATCAAGGAGAACTTGTTCATAAAAAAGTTGTATTCTTTTTAGCTGAGACAAAAACTAAAGACGTGAAAATTTCACATGAACATTTGGACTTTACTTGGATGGATTATAACACCTCAATGGAAAAAACAACTTTTGATAATGCAAAAACAGTACTAACAAAGGCACAAGCGTTACTTACCAAAACTTTGTGATTGTAATTCTTTTGCAACACTTGTAGGATTTTTTGCATTCAAAATTGTTCTACCAACAATAAGATAATTAGTTCCAGATGAGATTACTTGACTTGCACTTCCTCCTTGTGTGCCAACACCAGGAGAAAATATTCCAAGTTTCTTTCCAGCCTTCTTTGAACAAAACTCTATTATTTTTGGAAAAGTTGCTCCAACAACAATTCCATCTACTTTTGCTGTTAGTGCCCAATTAAGGAATAATTGGTATAGTTGTTGTTTTTTGCCCATCTTTATTTCCATATCATAAGACAATTTAGCCTCAGGAGCACTCATGTGGCACAAAGTAATGACACCCTTTTCATTTTTGTGAGCAGATTTTACAAGATTTTTCAGACTGTCAAGACCCATTATTGGATTTGCAATAACTGCATCAAATCCCAAACTCCATAGATGTTCAGATGTTACTCGATTAGTATTTCCAATATCATTTAATTTGATATCAGCTATAGTTTGCAAACCATATCGGTGAGCTGTTTTATTGATCTTGATAATTTCTTTGCTGCCAAGTGGAAGAAGTAAATGGAAATTGAGTTTTATTCCACAGAGATATGGATTTAATTCTTTGATATTTTTGATCGTTTTTGCTACTAAATTTTTTGTTGAGGAGTCATAATCATTTGCAAGAATAACTTTGCCATTAGTTTTTGAGATCTTTGATAATCTAGTTTTGAAGGTGACCATAATCAACTAATGGATGGGTCTCTTTTAATTTTATAATTTTGATGTAGGAATAACCATGTTCAGAAGGATTGTCAACAAAAGTAGGTGGTTTATGTTGTCCGTTTGTTGAGAATTTCAAAAAGGGTTTTTCTGGATCACTATCCAAGACAACATGACAGAAATAAGAATGGCTTTCTTCATGAAAATTCATGAAAACACCAAGTAGCCACTTGTCATTATGGGGGAATAAGAATAGAGGAAATGGGATTTCTTCAAAACCCCAAGTAAGTTTTGCAAGACTTGACATGTCTTCTAATTCAATTGGTTGATATCTATCAAGAGTTCCATTTCCAGGTTTCAAAGTTTTTGGAAGTGATTTGATTCTAACAATAGGAGAGTATAGTTTACTTGCATCAGAAGTTGAATCAACAATTTCAGATTCTTCTTTACCACCTTTTAATCCGTAACAGAGGTAATGACCATTATGCTCAAGTGGAGTATAGTATACAATTGGTTTTTCTTTTAGAACATCCATTTGCACTGATAGAATTTTTTGGCCTGCATGATCATGCAAGAAAGATACACGTGGAGCACGCTCAAGTGCACAAACGAGCCTAGAGAATTCTAAAGTAGAATTTACTTGAATGTAACGTGGTAATTTATCATTAGAAGGATTTGGAATTGAGTCCACAAAGATTTTCTGTAGTTTAACAAATTAAACTTATCCAAAACTTTGGAGCCTAGCTTCTTCTGTCTATAACATCATTAACAGTTGGACCAGTTCCAATAATTGTTACAGGCGTGTTTAATTTTTCTTCAATGTTTTTAATGAATGCTTTAGCATCATCAGACAATTCATCATAGGAAGTTTTGCCTGCACAATCTGAAAACAAAACATCTAGTTTTGTAATTGAAATTTGTGTTGCACCATTGAGCATGATTGCACGCCTAGCCAAATCAAAATCAAAGTCAGCTGCACGTCTTTGTCTACCTGTGACAGTTCCAAACTCAGACCAACCTTTTTTCTCTGCTTCTTCTAAAGAGAGTTCTTTGTCAAGTGGACCAGTTCCTACACGCGTGACATAAGACTTGAAGACAACAATTACCTCATCGACTTTGGTTGGTCCAAGCCCAACATCAGCACAAATTCCTGATGCAGTAACATCTTTTGAGGTTACAAATGGATATGTTCCGTGCCACAAAGACAAGAATGTGCCTTGAGTTCCTTCAATTAGGACATTTTCGTTAGCAGAAATTGCAGAATCTATCTCTTGAGGCACATCAGTCACTAAAGATGAAAGAGAATCAAAATCCTTGGCTAGTTTCAAAACTCTCATAGCCCTATCAGCGTTTGCAGGGCCTGTTCCAGAACCTGTGCTTCCAATTTTCTCTTTTAGCTCGCCCTTGGAATCACGATTTAGATGTGTTTCCTCAATAATTCCACAATGTTTATCGATAAAAGAACGTCCTGCAACATCAAAATCATCAATTTCTTTTTTTAGAACTTCAGGATTTACAACAACGCCTGGGCCAATCATGACTTTGGCATTTTTGTTGAGAAATCCACTTGGGAGCATTCTTACTTTATAGACTCTATCTCCATCTTTGATGGTATGACCAGCATTAGGACCAGCACCACCACGTACAATGATTTTTGGATTATCCTTTATTGCCAAATATGAGATGATCTTACCTTTTCCTTCATCTCCAAAAAATCCACCAACTACAACTGTAGAAGTCATGTTGGAGATTTTTTGTTTCGTTTATTTAAGCTAAAGTGTTATCACATGATTTTATATCCAACACTAATTTGGATAGATCGATGGTTGGACAGAATTTTGCTGGAAATATCATTGTTAATCTAGCTAATCTTCCAGACTTTCTAAGAAGTCCAATTTTAAAAAAAAGAATGGTAGAATTTTTCACATTATCTGAACCTGAAAGAGAAGAAGTCATCAACAATGCATTAGAAGCAGGACCAACAATTCCATTTCCAAATTTTTCAAAACTCTTCAAAACATGGTTGAAAATTTTAACAACTTTGAGTGAGGAACAAAGAGAGGGATTATTCTCTGCATATATTTTTGAAGTTGCTCGATCTCCACAAAAATTAATCACTTTTAATCTTGATGGAATTTTAGAGATATTTTTAACACTTGAAGAAAATGAAAGAGAAATTCTTGCAAGCACTATAAGAAAAATAATCAACAATCTTGATGAAGAGGGAAAAAGAAGAATTTTGATTATAGTTCCAGAAAATGCTAAAAAACATTTGAAGTTTTAAGCCCCTGGTTGCTCATCAGGTTTTCGATTATCCTCATTGGAATAATCAATAATCTCACCATCTGCAGACATAACACCTGCAAAGATTTTTTCATGTTTTTTCAATAATTTTCGATGATCAGGCATTGACATATCAAGTCTCATTTCATTCATTACCATAACTCGATATTCTTTCCATTCAGCCCAACATTTGTTACATACAGGGTATTTTGCTGCTACCATATCAAGTTCTTCATTATCAGGAATAGGATCCTTGCATTTTGTACAGATTCTGCTCATGAAAGATGTCAATATGGAACTCTTTTTATCTTTTTTTTAATGTAAAATAATTATAATAATTATCAGAGAGCAAAAAATACATGAAGATCAAATGTCCTAAATGCAAAGAAGATGCTGAGTTGTCTCCAGACTTTTCTTTTGTGAAATGTGATTCATGTGATTTGGATATGAGTTATGGAGAATACGTAAAATTTGTAGCACATAATGAATCAAAATATTCAGATATTCTTGGAGATTATGCAGGAAATACAGAAGGGCAATCTTCAGGTTCATTAGATGAATGGGATTAACAAGATGGTAAAATCATTCATCAGATTAAAATAATTAGTTTAATAACTTTCTAAACATCATTGGAGTTTCTCTTAGAAAATATACTTAATTTAATTGGATTTTTGGTAGGACTTGGCATAGGAATAATGTCAATGATTGGTTTTAGAAATACTGGGAGTCCAACATTGTTTAGATTAACAATAGCATTTTTTTCAATCAGCATAGGCTTTTTTGTAATTTGGGCAGGATACATGGCAGAAGACTTTGTAATCAAAGCTGGAAATATTGAAAGATGGATTCAAACTCTAGGAATAGCAATTCAAACAGTTGGATATTTTTTCATTGCATTTTCTCACAGCATAAAATCATTTTTCCCAAAATCAAGTTACTTTAGGTCTGTTGGAATCTTTCCTTTATTTTTAGTGTCTTCAGTTCAGATAGAACATATCTTTAGATCAGTTTCATTTATCTTGTTAGCGTATGGTGCAATTGAAACAATGCTATCGTATTTTGAGAACAGAAACAAAGGTGCAATTTCAGTATCAATAGGACTAGCACTCTTGGCCTTAGGAGAATTTTTGGGATGGTACTCATTTGTCTTCCCAGAATCCATTTTGTATTCGGTCTCAATGACCATCAAAATTGGTGGCTTGATAGCATTGTTTATCCCAGTAAGCAAAGTTCCTCTTACGAAGATAAAATTTGACGAAGGATTAGAATAACAGGCTCAAATTTTTAGAAATTTCAAAATTGTCAAATTCTTTTATCTTTTTGGTATATTGGAAAATATCATTGTCCTCTCATAGAAATTATCAAGATAATCTATTGAGAGATGGCAGAATATAGGACACATATGAAGATCATAGGAGACATTCTTTCAACCACCAGAGATGATTTACAAGATGAAGATGGGGCAACAGTAACTTATCTGATTAGAAAAGCAAACATTTCTCATTCTAGAATTTCAAGAATTCTAAAAACACTAGTTTCTCAAGGATTATTAGAACAGGTAGATTCACAAGGCTCAAACAAATACAGAATTAGTCCAACAGGGAGAGAATTTCTTCAAGCATATTACAAATTCACGAACTTTGCAGACAATTTTGGTTTAAGCATTTAATCTTCTACTTCATCAAATTCATCTAATTCATCATCAAAATCATCTTCAAAATCTGTGTCTTGATAGTCAGAAGAAGGATCAGACATACTTTACAAATTAGAACAGATGACTGTTAAAAACGTATTCAAAAGTAAATGATAATTAAACAAAAAAATCAATTAATTAGTATTGAAAGTAAAATGTGACAAAGAAGGAATTGAAAAAGCATCTCAAATAATTAATGACGGAGGAATTGTTGTTTTTCCTACAGATACAGTATATGGGATTGGTTGTAATCCATACAACAAAGATGCAGTAAAGAAAATTTATGATATTAAATCTAGAGACATATCAAAATCATTACCAGTATTAGTACATTCCAAAGAGATAGTTGAAAAAATTGCCATAATAGATGAGGACATAAAAAGAATTGTAGATAAATTTTGGCCAGGTTCACTTACAGTGATTTTGAAATTAGTTGATGAAAAATTAAAAGAATCATTAAACTTGGAGGATAAAATTGCAGTCAGAATACCAAATAACAAATGTACATTAGATCTCTTAGAAAAGTGTAAGATGTTAGTTGGAACTAGTGCAAATCTTTCTGGTCAACCATCATTTAATGATCCAGCAAATTGTTCAAAAGAAATTGAAGATGTAGATGTGTTTGTAGATGGTGGAATTATCAATAGTAGTTCTGAATCAACCATTATTGAAGTCAATGAAGGGAAAATCAAAATTCTCAGAGAAGGTGTTCTGAGCAAAGAGGAGTTATCAAAATTATGAATTTAATCATCACCTGTGCTAGACATCTTGAACCTGAAACTGAAGAAGAATTAATGGAAATTTTTGAAGAGTTTGGAGATCCGGATGCCAGTGTTACAATTACAAACATGTCTGGAATTTTGACAGCTGAGACAAAGCTTGAGCCTATTGGACTAGTTAGTAAAATCAAAGAGAGATTCTTAGATGAGCCTTGGAGTATTAGATACTGTCTTAGAATAATTCCAATTCAAGAAGTTATCGAGTCAGAAATTGAAGAAATTGAAGAGATTGTTGCAAAAATGTCTGAATCAATTTCAGATGGGGAAACATATAGAATTTCAATTGAAAAGAGAAATTCAAATCTATCAAGCCAAGAATTGATTTCAAAAATCGCAAAAAAGATCAATAACAAAGTATCATTAGAATTTCCAGACAAAGTTATTTTAATTGAAATTCTAGGCAACAAAACAGGCATTTCTATATTAAAAAAATCAGATGTGTTGAGTATAGAAAAAGCGAAACGAAGTATGTCAGAATAAAATTGCAGCTTTTTCGATAAGTAAATCTTCCAAGGGAGTTTTAGAATAAACTGAATCTATTTGTTTTTTATTAATTTTGAAATGCTTTTTGAGAAATGTTTCATTATTTTTTGAAAACAATTGAATAGAATAAGGTTGTAATTTTTTATTTAATGAATCTAGAAGTTTTTTATTTCCTATAGCAATCAAAAAGAAATTATCTTTTTCTTTGAGTCCGGCATTTTTGATTGCATCAGAAATTTGACCAGTTAATGCAAAACGCATTAAGATATCAGTTTCTAACCTGTTTGAAAGTAAAATTTTATTTTTTTCAGATTCAATTGATAATGATAAAACCTTTTTCAGGTGATACTCATTTAAAATGAATTTACTGGATATGGCTTGAAGTTTTAATTTTGGAAATTCCTTTCTTAATTCATCAAGAAATGTCACATCAATTGTTTTTTGACCTTTAATCTCAATTACTTGAATTTGTTTTTTTGAAATTTCAAGGTCAAGTTTTGTTTTAGAGCCTCCATGTATTACAGGAATAATACTTACAAGATCATTATTTTTGATAATAGTTGATTTGCCATCCATTGCAGAAGAATCAGCTCCGTTAATGGCTACTAGAATATTTTCAGCATCTAAATCAGGAGTGTCTGAAGGTTTTAGTTTTGGTAGCAGATCAAGTAATTCAAGAATAGAAATATCAGATTTGTCAACTTCTAATTGTTCTTGGGGAAATGACTTTTTGGCACCACCAAAGAATTTCACAGTAATCATATCAATCTAATTCAGAATTTAGAAAATTAATGTTTATTCAGTTTTTTCTTCAGAAGTTTCAGTTGGTTCTTCAGAAGGGGTAGTTTCTACAACAGTTTCTGGAGTTTCAGCTACAGTTTCGGTAGTTTCTTCTACTACAGGTTCAGGAGTTTCTGATACATTTTCGGTAGTTTCTTCTACAACAGTTTCTGGAGTTTCTGAAACTGCTTCAACTTGTTCTTCAGCTTGCGATGCTTTGATTTGTGCTTGTTTGGCTTTCTCATCACGAATTTCTCTTTTGATAAATTTTGTAATGTATCCAGCAACTTCATTTTTTAGGCCTTTAGAACGAATGATAGAGATTTGATCTAAGACTTTTTTATTATCTGCAAAATCCTCACCAAATTTGGATTTGTGTGCATCTAAGACCTCGTATGAGAGTCGCTTTATTCTATCCACGCTCGTTTAATGAATTGGGGTATTTTATACCTATATTCCAAGATATGAGTTTGAATTTTTTTCAAGCATGATAGATACCTCATCAAATGTTTTTCCAAGAATTTTTGATGCACAAAATATCACACTGGGAATAAAGGCAATTTGTCCTGATTTCATTTCAAAACACCTTGAAAATCTAACTGGACCATCAGTTTCAACTAGAATTTTTGTTTCATCTGTTTTTGACAATAATGTTTGTTTGTCATTTGCATAAACCGTAACAGGTCCATATGAAACAAAAAAATCCATATCCATAGCTTTTTGAAGTTGTTTTTTACTTCCATCAAACCAATGAAGTAAAGCATGTTTTGTAGAATAGGAAGTCATTATCTCAAAAACATCATCTAAACTTTTCCTAGAATGAATGGATACAGGTTTTTCATATTTTTCTGCCAGAGTCAATAAGGTTTCAAAAACATGTCGTTGTCTTTTCAAATCATCATCAGAATTAACAAAAGTGGGATCTAGACCTATCTCTCCTACTCCAGAAATTTGCTTATTATTTTGTTCAATCAACATAGACATTTGCTCTAGGTCATCATTTGCACATTCTGGATGGATTCCAATGAAGGGTAAAACATGAGGACTTTGGTTTGCTAGTTCCAAAGTTTTCAAAGAATTTTCACAATCCATAGAAACTGCGCAAGCTTTGATTTTGAGAAAATCCATTTGTTTTAAAATATATTCTAAATCAGGTACATATTGAGGATCTGATAAATGAATATGAGAATCAAAATACCAAGTCATTTCTTGATCAATTCTTAAAATAGTCTGTATAAATCGATTCCTTAGTGATATTTTTTCACTCATTATCTTTTTTCGCAAAAAACTAAAACAGATTTTATGAAATCATCTGAATTAGGATTATCTGCAATGTATAGAATTTTAAAAAAAGCAGGTGCTGAAAGGGTAAGTGATGAATCTGCAGATGAGTTAAGAAGAATTGTTGAAGAAATGGCTGATGTTATTGCAAAAAATGCTGTAGATATGGCATCTCATGCAGGAAGAAAAACTGTCAAAGGAGAAGACGTCAAGTTAGCTTCAAAATCATTTAGCAAATTCTAATCTAAAGAGTTTAATTGTTCATTTTGTGTTTTTCAAAACGGTGCTCTGGCAGAACGGTTATGCGTGGGCCTGCAAAGCCTATACAAGGGGGTTCGACTCCCTCGGGCACCTTTATTCTACTATAACTTGTCCTTCCATCCAAGGATGTAGGGTACAATAGTAATCATAAATTCCTGGCTCATCAAAAGTAAGACTATAAGTTTCGTATGGGTCCATATGACCACTATCAAAGAGATCAGTTGGTGCATCATAAAATCCAGAAGTCACACTATGAAAAGCTGAATCTTCATTTACCCATGTAACTTGTTTGCCTCTTTCTACAGTGATAACAGATGGTATGTAACATCTATCTTCTACTTCACAACCTGGACGAGAAACTTTTGTAGGCATGATTACATCACCTTGAATTGAAGATTCAGTTTCAATAGAATCTTCAATAGACTCTGATGTAAATTCTGGATTAGGTTCTGGTTGTGGCTCTTCATTAAAATTTGAAAGTGCAACAGCTAATGATGCTAAGATTACTATTCCAATTATGCTAGAGACAACAATTTTTTTGATCATTCATTTCACCTAAAACCTAGTTATTACATAATTACCAAATTCTCTAAATATATAGCATATTAGATAGAGAAATTGTCACAAAACGGAAATGGATTATTAGAGTACATTCCAGGTTCACATACACTATTAGTTCAAAAAAATTCTAGTCCTCCACTAGAAGGATTCACAGAAAATATTAGAGAAAGTATTCATGAATATGCTGAAAATTCTAAGAGTGATGTTGAAAAAGGAAATAATTTTCTTCAATGGATTTTAACAAGAGTTTTTGAGGCTACAGAAGACGATGCTGCAGATGCAATAGTTGATGGGGCAAACGATCTCGGAATTGATGCATATCTTCCAGTTGATTTTTCAGATAACACCATAAGATTATTTCAATCAAAATATGGAACATCGCATTCACTAGAAGCAATTGCAAAATTCAAAGAAGATGCAAAGAGATTGCTTTCAAAAGACGTTACAAAAATGAGACCTGAACTAGCACAATTAGTTACAAAGATCAAAGAAAAAAATCTAAAGATAAAGTGTTGTTATGTTACAGATCAAAGAGTAGATTATCATGATGATATTGTAGAGATTATTGATGAAGAAAAAATAATTCAAAAACTATGGGACAGAATAAAAAAACCTGCAGCAGGAAAAAAATCATCAATAAAACTAGAGAGAATGCTAAGACATGATAATACCATTTTAGGAATTTTAAAACTAAGAGAATTAACAGAATTTGTAAGCAAGAATAGAGATTATGTGTTTGAATCAAATATCAGACAATGGATGCAATTCAAAACAACAGTAAACAAAGGATTGCGAGAAACATTACAGACAAACCCAGGAAAATTCTTCTATTACAATAACGGGATAACTATTGTAGTCAGCGATTTTGCAGAATTGGGAGACAACCTAATTGAACTTCATGCACCGCAAATTGTTAATGGAGCACAGACATCAAATTCAATCCTTGATCATGCAAAAAGAACAAAAAACATGGACGGTTCCATGACAGTTACAATAATCAAAGCTGATGATGAACAAGAACAAAATAACATCACAAAGTATAGAAATTC
The DNA here is from genome assembly GCA_028279625.1 of Candidatus Nitrosopumilus sp. Classification (GTDB taxonomy): domain Archaea; phylum Thermoproteota; class Nitrososphaeria; order Nitrososphaerales; family Nitrosopumilaceae; genus Nitrosopumilus. The sequence continues at coordinate 14,185 of JANQNM010000098.1, forward strand.
TCAAAATTCTGTAAGAGGAAAAGATTTAGTTTCATTGATGGATTTTCATAAATCAATTAAATCACAGTTAAAAAATTGTGGTTACTTTTATGAAATTCAAGCAGGTTCTTTTGATAGTAAAACAAAATCCAAACAATGTGAATATGAGGGAGATTCAATTTACAATAGTTATCTGCCAGATAATCACAAAAAAGTTATCGTTGCAAAAGATGCAATTCAATCTTTAGTTGCAGGAATTGAACAAAGACCAACTGAGGCTTATAGTTCACCTGCACAATTTTTGCCCAGAGGCAGTAAATATGATGACATTTTTAATGACAATCTCAAAGATGATTACAGAATTTTGCTATATCCGTATCTTGTAAAAGAGTTTGCAAAAAAATCACTAAAATACGGAAAACAGGGAGGACACAAAACTAAGAGATATGCGACATTATTTTTTGTAGCAGTGTATTTTAGAATTCTACACAGAAAAATCTTAGAGTCAAAAGGAGATTTTAAAGGAGATATCAGAAAATTGGAGCCTATTTTTCGCAGTTTTAAGCTTAATTCAAGAATTCTAAAACTAACAGATGTAATTGTGACTAAATTTCTTGAAGATACAGTAGTTGATGATGAAATTGAACTAGCAAATACCAAACACAATTTCTTTTCACAACATGTTTGGAATGAAACTATGCTTCGTGTGATTGATAAAAAAATCAGACAAGAAGAAGAGGAAATCCTTGCATTAAAGAAACTGACAAGCAGTTTGTTTTGATTTCAAAGGTAGTAGCCCAACCAAGTAAAAATCTTGCAGGAGGTTTACATTGGCCAGACTGCTACCTGAATTTCATAAAAACAAGTGGTATTTAACATAATTTTCATCTGCACTCGGGAATGTTTTTTATATTGATTAAAGAGAGCAGAAGACACTTTGGGTTCAAAAGAGATATGTGCACTTTGTGATGAAAAAGTCAAAGTTCTATTCTATCCAATGAAGGAATGGGGAATTGACGGTGTACTTTGTGGTGACTGTTATTCAAAAAAGCTTCACGAATATTATCCTGGAGATCACATTAGAGTTAACAAAGATTTAGATTAATTTTCTTCTGATTTAGAATATTTGTTAATGTTTAAACAATTCCATGCAAGTGCATCATCTTTAGCATTTTCTTCATTAAGAAATTTAATATCAGTAACTGTTTTTTTTCTTTTCAACAAATTAACTTGAAAATCAGTTTCGTTTTCATCTTCCTCGTCATCTTCATCATACTTACCACCTGTAAGAGCTTCTTTTGCCTTATCCATGAATCCTGGTGGTTTTTTTTCAGTATATACCCCAAATCTAAGATATGCTTCTCCTCCATGACCTTTCTTGAATCGTTCATAATGTTCAGACTTTGGCAATAGTTTGAACATTGAGATATTGGTATCCTGTTTTTGTGAATCAGCACCCATGATGAACCAATAACTATCACCTGATTCGACAAAACGGATCTTAATTGATGGATCAAACCACCAATGAATAGAGTCCCTCCATAAGTTCAGAGAATCTTTTTGATCAGTAAATAGCGGTACAACGTTCATGCGAAGATCATAATAACGATAGGCTACACCAATAAACTCGTCAAACCAAGGAGTTGATTGATCAGGCATTGGAGAAAAATCAGGTTGGAGCTTATTTATCTGATCTGAATTGATGGTAATACCCTTATATCTGAGTTTTATACTAAATTACACATGGTTTCCTATAGAACAAGTATGCAGATTGTTGCAGATTTACTTACTGCTACTGAACAGTCTGGTCAAGAGGGAATCAAAACAACATCACTTCTAACAAAGGCAAATCTTTCACACTCAAGACTGTCAAAATTCTTGGAGAATTTGACTGGTGCAGGCCTAATTAACAAAATTGAATTTGATGGAAAAAATACATTTGTGATTACTTCCAAAGGTAGACAATATTTGGACTCTTATGTCAAGTTCTCAAGTATTGCAGAATCATTTGGACTGGAACTCTAAATCTACTTTTTAGATCTTCTTCTTGCATTAGCTTTTCTACGTTCGTTTCTCTGCTTGTAAGAGCTATAGACAACAATGATTATGATTCCTGCTATACCTCCATAGAAAAATGGTGGAATAAATCGACTTTCTCCTGTAGCAGGGTCTACAAATGCAATGGCTATTGTCACAATCATGAACATCATGATTACAAGAAGATACTTGTCCACAAAATCAGTGATTTACAAAACCATATATCTTTTTGATTTAACGAAGTGATTATAGAAAAATTATGGCAAAAATGCTTGAAATTATAGGTCTAGTACTGGTAGCAATTATGGCACTTAGTTTTGTAGGAGCATTTCAATCATATGGAATTGATAATGGAACATCTGAAGTATTTTGGGGCTGTGCAGGAGGGGCATTGATGATTATCATATATCGCAAGATGAAACGAAAGCAAGAAGAAAAAACAGATTAGCTTTTCATAAAATACTAAATGATGATCAGCTATTAATCAACCGACAGATCTATAAAGGAGCATTCAAGGTAAATTATGAGGGGAGTATGACAGAACAAACAGAACAATGGTGGGAAGGTTTAGGAAAAGAATTAGAAGTCGACATTGAAACCTTCGACGAATCAAACTCTTAATTATTTTCTAAAAATTTTAAAATTTTTCAAAAGCCTCGGACGGGATCTGAACCCGCGACCTAACGCTTACGAGGCGTTCGCTCTACCAGGCTGAGCTACCAAGGCACGATTGGGTAAATCCATCAGAGTTAATAAAAAGCCTTTCCGAGT
>JANQNM010000116.1 GCA_028279625.1 Candidatus Nitrosopumilus sp.
AAGTACATCTGGTCCTAATGAAGTACAGATTTCTACACATAGTGCACATCCGATACACATTTGTTCACCGATGTCTGGAATAATTCCTACTGGCATAACGAAATTAATTCTTGATTTATGCTTAATATAATTTTCCTAGATTTTTCCATCTATAACGGCGTATGAGATTTTATAACGGCGTTTGAAATTTTGATCGATTTCAATTCTTCATCGATTATTCTATTCTAAATCATTTTGAATCTGAAGTAATTTTATCTATTGAAGAAATTAACAGATTGTCTTTACTCTTCTTAAGAAAATAGACCCTTGTTTTTTCAGATTTTATAATCTGCTTTCCACCTGGAGATATCTTCCATTCATTTTTTTCATTTTTTCTAGCCATTGCAACAATTACAACTGATGAATCTGTCTTAACTGCCAGAGATGATAGAAGCATTACACACGAATTTATGAATAATGCAGATTCCAAGTCATCAAATATGTTATAAACTCCATTAAACGAATCAATGATTACAAGAAACTTGCCCATTGAAACTTTAGAAATTATATGTGAAAGTTTCTCATTCCAATCTTCTTTTTTAGGATGAAAAATTGTTACATTATCATTTTTTTGAATCATTCCAGATTTTACATATCCTGTATAAAGCAAATCTAAATCAACGTAAATTATTGGATTTTTTGTTGAATTGATCAACTTATCTAGAAATTCTGCTTTATGAAATGGTTCTGAACATAAAACAATACTTGGAAAATTTTGTTTAAACTCATTTTGGATATGTACTAGATTGTTATCTAAAATCTGCTCAGGACTTTTATCCAACACCAATTTAGCATTTTACAGATATAATAATGAATTTAGCATCAAAAGACATTTCTGAGGATTTTCCAGATTCAGATAAAATCTACCTAAACAATGCATCTGTCTCAATAATGCCAACTCAAAGCATTGAGGCAATGAAAGAATTTCTAATTTCATATAATGCTATAGGGCCTGATTCAAAAGAGTCAGAACCGTTTGTTAATGAGAAATTACGCAATGTCAGAAAAACTATCTCAAAAATTATCTCATGTCAACCAGATGAAGTGATTTTAACCCAAAGTACTACAGATGGAATTAATTTTGTTGCAAATGGACTTGATTTTCATAATAATTCAAACATGATTATTCGTGGAATGGCCCATGAACATCATTCTAATTTCTATCCCTGGTTAAAACTACAAGAAAAAATTTCAATCAAGAATCTTCCGGTTGATGAGAATGGCTTTTTCAAACTTGATGATCTTGAATCCTTTATTGATGAAAACACAAAGTTAGTTGCACTAAGCCATGCTCTGTATAATACAGGCTCAATTTTACCTGTTGAAGAGATAGGGGAAATTCTTCAAGATAAAGTACCCTTTTTCATAGACAGTGCTCAAACAATAGGATGTATTGGAGATGTTGATGTATCAAAGATTAATTGCGATTTTATGTCATTTAACGGTTCAAAATGGCTTTGTGGACCCATGGGAACTGGATTGTTTTATTGTAATAGAAAATCAAGTGAACTGTTAGAACCTACTACAATTGGTGGAGAATCTGCAATTATTTATGAAGACACCAAACTTGCATTCAAAGAATTACCTGACAAATTTCAAACAGGTTTTCGAAACTATGTTGGTATTGTAGGACTAGATTCAGCTGCAAACTATTTGCTTGATTTTGGTTTGCAAAATATTCGAGAAAAAAATCAATACCTGTCTAATCTTTTAAGAGAAGAATTATCTAAAATTCCAAACATCATCTTGTATGGTCCTGATGATCCTAATCTAAGAACAAGTATTGTTTCTTTTAACATTAAGGGAATGGACTCTCAAGAAATTGTTGATAAACTTGAAAAACAAAATATTATTCTGGCTGTAAGAGAAATCATGGAGCAAAAGATTGTTAGAGCATCTCCTCATTTTTTTAATACCGAATCCGAAATGCTTCAGGTTATTGATGCAATAAAGAAACTATAGATTTTCTTGTTCTTCGATTACCATCATAGTCAATGTCGACTGAACTTTAGCAATCTTTCTTACTTTGTTCGTGATAATTGCACGGAGTTTTTCAGCATCATCGGATGTCAACTTTAAGACAATATCGTAGACTCCATAGACACCTTGAACCTCATACGTAATATCCTCACCAGAAAGAATTTCCTTTACTTCATTAATTATTGACTCATCTGAACCTAAATCAGAATTCAATAGGACATATGCAGTAGGCACAAAGCAGTTTTTCATATATCAGTATTTAACTTTTGATAGATCAAAAACTGATTAATCACTTGTCTGTTCTATTAATGTGAAACCAATAGATCTTACTCTGACAATATCGCAATCTATTCCAACCTTTCCTGGTTCTCCTAAACCCCAGTTTCTCAATTGGTCTGAACTCAAAGATGATGGTTATAATATGGAATTGTTATTCCTAAGCTCTCATACTGGAACTCATCTTGATGCACCTTTCCATTTTATGAAAAATGGGATCAAAATTCATCAAATTCCACTAAAAAGACTAGTAGGAAAAGCAATCTTGATTAAAATTCCTAAAATTAACAACATGTCAATTACTAAATCTGATATTACAGAATTTGAAAAGAAGAATGGAAAAATCTCAGACAACTCTTCAATATTTTTCTATACTGGATGGCAAAAAAATCTGAAAAAAAATAGTTATTTTACAGAAAATCCTGGATTGGGAGTTTCTGCAGCAGAATATCTTGCAACAAAAAAGATCAATCTAGTTGGAATTGATTCTCCAAGCATTGATGTTGGAAAAGATCAATCATTTAGTGTGCATCATATTTTATCAAAAAACAATATCTTGATTGTAGAGAATCTAGCAAATTTAAACAAAATATCATCAAAGGAATTTAATTTTACAATTTTACCATTAAAGCTTAAAGATGCAACTGGTTCTCCTGTCAGAGCCATTGCATCGTAATTTACCCACAAATTATTTCGTAATGCTAAAAATATAGAAAAATTAACTATATGCTATGAGCAAACCAGGAAATATTTGGAGAAAAGTTCACGGAAAAATCACTAAAAAACCGACAAATTTCTCATGGCTAATTGAAGAAAAATTAGCAGGTTCTGGCATGCCTACAAGTTTTGATGAATTTGATTGGATTGTAAACCAAGGAGTAAAATCAATTGTTACAATGACTGAGAATTCACTCCCAGATAACTGGACAAAGGATATTGATTATCTACATGTTCCAACTCCAGATTTTACTGCACCTGATATGGAAAAAATTGATTCTGCAGTAGAGTTTATTCATGAACAGATTACAAACAATCAAGCCGTTATGGTTCATTGTGCTGCTGGGATGGGAAGAGCAGGAACAATTCTTGCTTGCTATTTTGTAAAATACAAAAAATTTTCAGCAGATGATGCAATACAAAAAATTCGAAAAGAAAGACCTGGTTCAATTCAATCTGAAGTCCAAGAACTTGCAATTGGATTTTATGAAAAACATGTAAAAAATTAGTTTATACAAATTCAGAAACTAATTTTCCATCAACAATTTTGATTTTTAAAGTTCTGTTATCTTGAAAAATCATTGTTAATTCATCACCAGTATCTTCAATTTTTACTACTTCTGCCATTTTGATTGGTTCATAATCTGTCATTTCTTTTATCACTCCGGAATTGAAACGGTCTCTATTTTTCCGTCAACTGCTTTGATGAACAAGAATCTGTTATCTTTGAAGATAAAGGTAATTCCACCTTCTTTGTCTGGATCTTCTACTTCAAGAACTGGTTGTCCTAAAAGACCATCGTATTTTGCCATGCTGATACACCAAAAAAGTTCCTTATATCCCTAATTGATTGTGATCTCAATTTCACCAGAATTATTCTTAACATTTCCTGGTTCTGTGAACTCATGTTTTTGCCATGATGCAAATGCTTCTGCCCCAATCTTGTGTTTTCCTGATCCTAAATCTGATGCTTTGAAGACAAATTTTTCATCAAAGTCAAACAATTCTTCTTTGACTTCTTCTTCTGTTAGTCTGATAAATGGCTCAAAATTTTTGGCTACCTGAACCCAAACTTTTCTCTCTTTCATTGGATTGACTAGTTTTGGATTTCTTGTCCAGAAAATTGATGCTTTTCTGTAGGTGTCAATCGTTCTGCCTAACTCCTTCTTTCTAAATCCCCCTGAGGTCATTTTTACCCCATACTTCAACTTGAAGGACACATCATTGTTATCGTATGCTTTAGTCCAATTTTCTTCATTAAAGGCATCTCTGAGATCTCCTTCAATTGAAAATTTGACATTTATCTCAACATTTTCGTTTGTAGAGTATTCATCCTTGGATTTCTCTAAATGGATGCTTGAAATCTTACTTTCTCCCATTCTAACCGCTCATAATGATTTATATCCACAATAAGTGCTTTTTCCGAATACATGAACGCACAAGTGATCAGTTCAGAACCTAAGGAAATCAGCCTCTCAATCACTGAGACTGATATAGGAATCTTATACATTGTTCAACATGAGCTCCTAAAGGCATCTAATATCGATTTTGCAGGAGTAATTGTAAAACACCCTCTTACAAATGAATGCTGGATGAGAATAAATTCTAGCACAAAACCTCTAGGTGAGATCAAAAAAGCAACTGATACAGCAATTAAACAAGCTGAAGAGTTCAAACAATTAATTAATTCTAAAATCAAGGTAAATTAGATTGAAGTTTTGCCCCAAATGTGAGGTCAAATTAAAAAAAGGTGATTCTGGTCTCTATTGTCCAAAGTGTGATTATACAGAAGGACAAGAAACTAAACAAACCAAAAAAGTTGAAGAACCAGAAATAGAAGAATCTATTCTTGCTTTTGAAGGAAATGAAGGCGAAGAGTCACTTCCAACAATCAAAATTGAATGTGAAAAATGTGGACATAATGAAGCAGTTTGGTGGATGCTTCAAACAAGAAGTGCTGATGAACCAACAACGCAATTTTATCGTTGTACAAAATGCAAATACACCTGGCGTAATTACGCATAACGTTTAACTGGAACATAAAGTCAAGAAAATTGATTTGACTTTTGGAGCAAAAACAAGTGGTTCAGACGATCTAAAAGCCATTATTTCTGCAATCTCTACTCTTGTAGAAGAAGCAACTTTTGTTGCAACTGCAGAAGGAATTACATTTAGAGGAATGGATCCCTCACATGTTGCCTTAATTGATATTTCTTGGCCAAACTCTGCATTTGAAAAATATGAATGTGATAGTGACATAAAATTTGGTGTAAGAATTGATGAGTTTTCAAAACTTATCAAAAGAGCAGAAAAAAAAGATAGCATTGAGATTAGTATCTCGGATGAAAATATGTTACTTGTAACAGTTGGAAAAAATAAAAAATACAAAATGCGTTTAATTGAAAGTTCTGCAACTGATACTCCTTTACCAAAAATTCCTTATGATTCAAAAATTGTCTTATCCTCTTCAAAATTTGATAAGATTCTTGGAGATGTTCAAGTTGTTTCTGATTATCTTACAATCCATACATCTGATTCAAAAGGAGATTTCTCAGGAAAAGGAGATTCTGGTGAAGTAGTGATTGACTTGGATAAAGAAGACGAAGATATTGAAGAAATCTCTTCAAAAGAAGACAGCACAGGTACTTACAGCCTCGAATATCTTAATCCAGTTGTTAAAGCAGTAGGAACTAGTGTAGGATTTATCACATGTGAGTTTTCAAGCGCAAAACCACTTAGAATTGAATTCAAAGTGGCAAATATTGGTAGAATTCACTTTTACTTGGCTCCACGCGTGGAAAGTTAAAGCATTTAAAGATTAACTAATTCAGGT
>JANQNM010000003.1 GCA_028279625.1 Candidatus Nitrosopumilus sp.
AGCCCAATCTTTTAGTTGTGAGGCTGCAAATGATTCTGGAGCGCCTCCTCCTGCAACAATTTCAGGTTTTTCAATTACGTCTTTTACTACCATAAGAGAGTCATGAATAGAACGGTCTACTTCATCAATAACTCTTTGAGAGCCACCACGAATCAACAGTGTAACGGATTGTGGGTGTTTGCATCCCTCAATGAATACCCATTTGTCTGATTCAACTTTCTTTTGATGTGCCAAATCAGCTGAACCAAGATCTTTTTCTGATAGATCATCTAAATTACTAATTACACGTCCACCGGTTGCTTTTGAAAGTTTAATCATATCACTTTCTTTGACACGACGAACTGCCATGATACCATGTTTTGCAAGATAATGTTGTGCAATATCATCAATTCCTTTCTGACAAATCAAGACATTTGCTCCAACATCATGTAATTTGTCAACCATAGTCTTTAGCATTCGATTTTCTTCTTCTAAGAACATCTGCATTTGAGTAGGGTCAGTAATTCGAATTTCGGAGCTCATTTCAGTTTTTTCAATCTCTAATGCTGAATTTAGCAAAGCAATCTTTGCTTTTTCAATTTTAGTTGGCATTCCGCTGTGAACAATTTCTTTGTCAAGAACAATTCCTTTGACAATTTGTGTGTCTTGAATAGAACCTCCTGCTTTCTTTTCTACTTTGATATTTTCAAGATCAACTGAATAATCCTCGCCTCTTTTTGTAGCAATTCTTAGAATTGCATCAACTACAACTTTTGATAGAGTGTCACTATCTTCAGAAATTAATTTTGATTGCATACTAGTTGTTGCAATTTTTAATAATGATTCTCTATCATCAGGTTTTATTTTTTTAGATAATTCAGAGTAAATTTCAAGAGTTTTTTCAGAGGCAGTTTGGAAGCCCTCAACAATTGTTGAAGAGTGTACTTCTTTTTTGAGAAGGTCTTCTGCTTTAGCTAATAATGCACCTCCAAAGACTACAGAAGAAGTTGTTCCATCACCAACCTCATTATCTACAGTTTTAGAAATTTCAACCATCATTTTGGCTGCTGGATGTTGAACATCAATTTCTTTTAGGATGGTAGCACCATCGTTTGTAATAGTAACATCACCTAAGGAATCAACTAACATTTTGTCTAGGCCACGTGGTCCTAGGCTGCTTTTTACTAATTCAGCTACTAGTTTTGCAGCAGCAATATTGTTTTGTTGAGCGTCTTTACCTTTTTGCTGTAAAGCGCTCTCTTTGAGGACTAAAACAGGTCCATTTGGTCCTTGTTGAATTGATGCCATTATGATTCAGTTTCAATCCCCTGAATCCCCCTTTTTAACATTACCTAGTAGATCGGCTTTAGATAATTTCGTTTTTTGACATCAACAATTCCACCTGAAAGAATTCTAACTGAAGGAAGTGCCAAAAATGGCAAAAATAAAGGAATTAGATGAGGTCTAGAAAATTTACATCCAGAATCTACAATAGAATTTGTTATTTTTTCAAAATTTGATGTTACTTTTTCAAAAGAATCAGTAGAAACAATTCCAGCAAATTGTAACGGTAACGAAGCAAGAATTTTACCCGATTTGACTACAGCCAGCCCTCCTTGATTCTTTAATAGATGATTTGAAGCAACTGCCATATCTGAATCATTAGAACCAATAACAATCATATCATTCTCATGAAAACTCCAAGTTGAAGCAAAAGCACCAATATCAGCACCAAAATTCTCCAGAAAACCAATTACATGTTTATTTGAACCGTGAGTTCTATCAAATGCTGCTACTTTCCATATATCAGAATCTAAAGAAGCTGAAACTAAACCATCTTTTGAGTGAAGTTCTGCTGAACCTATTTTTGTTATAATTTCTGTTTGCATAAAGATAGTATTTGCCATAACATCTTTCTTTTTTGATTTTATTTCAAAATCATTTTTTGAGAATTTATTTAATTTTACAGTATTCTTAATCCATGGCGCTATTGATTTTTTCTTAATAGTAGCTACAATTTTTCCATTTGAAACTACAAGTTTTCCACCAACAAAGACTTTGTTTGGCCTAAATGATTTCAAATCATCAAATACAAGTATATCTGCTAATTTTCCTGGCGCAATACCACCAAGATCTTTTCCCATGTTGTAATAATCAAAATTATTTTTAGAAGCCATAGTAACTGCATCAATTGGTTTTAGACCAAGACTAACAGATTCCCGTATACAATGATCAATATGACCAAATTTTGTAATATCTAAAGGATCAAGACCATCAGTGCAGAACATTAATCGGTCAAGATAAGTTCCATGAGAGAGTACTCTTGGAATAATTTCCTTCAAATCGCGTCTAATAGAACCTTCTCTAATCATTATCCACATTCCAAGACGGAGTCTTTCTAAAACTTGATCAAAATTTATTGGTTCATGACAAGAGAGAATTCCTGATGAAACATATGCATTAAGTTTTTTATCACTTGTTCCAGCTGTATGTCCATTAATGATGCAATCACATTCTAACATTGTTGAAAGGGATTTCATTGTTTTTGGTTCACGTAGAGTAACTTTAGTCCAAGAAAATACTTCGCCCATACCAAGTACATGTGGATGTTTTATTGCAGATTTTTCTTGAGAAGAGGTTACAGTTTTGCTGTTACTAAATTTTGCATCAACTGGGAGACCACCTGGCACTACTTGAAAAATTCGTATTGGCAAGTCTTCTCCAAGTTTTAGAAATTCTTGAAAACCTCTGTATCCACTAACACTAACAACATCAATAGGATCAGAAAAAAGGGATGTGACACCACATAGAAGAGCCTTCTTTGCAAATTCAGAAGGTAATACAAATTGATCAATATGTAAATGCGGATCTGCAAAACCAGGACCAACGTATTTGTCCTTTACATCAATGACTGTAGTTTTTGGACCAAGTGTATGAGATGCATCTGGACCAACATATGCAATTCGTTCTTTGATTATAGCAATCTGAATTTTAGGAATTATTTCTCTAGTATACACTGAAAGTAAATTACAATTTTTTAAAACAAGATCAGCCTTTTTGTCACCCATTGCAACAGAATTCAAAGAATTGATCGATTTTGCTAGGCTCAAATTCACAATATCGATTGGATTCTGCACCTATTATAGATTCAATGCTTAAATTACGGGTTAGAAGGTTTTGTTGATATGAACATCCCAAAGGTGATCAGAAAGTACTGTGCAAAATGTAAAACGCACGAAGACCATAAGATCTCCATTTACAAGGCTGGAAAAAGAAGAGGTTCTGCAAGAGGTGAGCGTAGACATGCAGAGCGTAAGCAGGGATACGGAGGACAAAAATTCCCTAAATTAGCAAAACCAGCCAAAGTTACAAAGAAAGTTACTCCTATTTTGACATGTACATCTTGTAAAAAGAAATTCAATAAACCGGGTATTAGAATTAAGAAATTTGAGTTGGTGTCAGCATGAAAAAAGATCATATTGAAATTCCAAAACCATCTAGCAAATTTCAAAAAGTCAATTGTAATGAATGTGGAGAAGTGCAAGTAGTTTATTCACATGCTTCTACTCCTGTTGCATGTAATTCATGTGGAAATACAATTGCCGAAGCTACAGGCTCTAAAGCAAAGATTAATGGAAAAATCTCAGGTAGTGCTGAGTAAATCATAATC
>JANQNM010000038.1 GCA_028279625.1 Candidatus Nitrosopumilus sp.
CTGACGACCGTCCGATTAACAGTCGGATGCTCTACCACGCTGAGCTAGGGCGGCAACATGTTTGTACCTTGGTAAAAGTGATTTAATCCTTGCGACTATTCAAAATAGACCAAAGTCCTATTATTGGTCAGTTAAATTTTGCAAAAAACTCTTTGATTTCTTTTGCGTGACTTTCTACTAATTCAATGATTTCTAGATGTTCATCAGCTGTTGGTTCTCTTTTGTGAACAACTTGAAATGCACTAAGTGCTGAACCTACCATTTCTCCTACAAAAAATCCACACAAAAAGTCCCCTACATTCTCACAATTCCATGTTTGTCCAACACGGGGAGAAGCTCCTGCAGATTTGTACAATTCTAATGTCTGTTGAATTAATTCTGTAGTTTGCTGAGAAAATTCTTTGTCAAGAGTCATGTGAAAAACTAGAATCTTATTTTTCTAAACCTTTTTTCTTTTCATAGGCATAGATACCGTCTAAGAAAACTCTGTGATCTTTGTTTTTTACTTTAGTTTTAAGTTCGATATTTGCTGCTGTTTGTGTAACATCAGTCCAAACTTCACCTGTGATGATGACATCTTCTCCTTTTGGACTGACTTTGGTGTTTCCAACAACTTTTGTTGTTCTTGGTGCACGTTCACCTTGGAAGTTTTCAATTAAGATAGTTTTGCCTTCTACTTTTACTGTGACTGGAAAGTGTGCAAATACAACTTTCATTTTGATTGTATAGCCTTCAACAAGACCTTCACAAATATTTCTAATAATTGATCTTGCTGTGTGTAATATTGCATAATCTCTTTTTCTAAAATCAATTGTTTTTAGAAGAACTTTGCCTTCTGCAATTTCAATTTTGACAGGAATACTACGGAAACTTTTGTGAGTTTTTCCTAGTGGACCTGAAAATTCAAGCATGTGTTTATTTTGAGTAACTGTAACTCCTTCTGGAATAACTACTTCGTCTTGAAATTTTTCTAGTTGCTCAGTAGACATATCCTATCAAAAATCCTCCTATTCCTTTTTGAGTTGCATCATGATGAGACATTACTCCTTGGTTTGTTGTAACTAGTAACATTCCTCGGTTGTAAGCTGGCAAGTATTGTTGTTCCCAACTGTTAAACTCATCAGTTTTTACTTTGAATCTTGGTGAGATTGCACCACATTTTGTAATTTTTGCTAATAGTTTGATTTTGAATTTTCCGCCTCTTTTGTCATCTATGTGTTCAAACTCTCCAATGTATCCATCCTTTTGCAGAGTCTTAAGAACTTCAATTCCTAGTTTTGAAGTAGGCAAAATTACACATTCAGACTTTCGTCTTGTTTCGTTATTGTAAATTGTGACAAATAGGTTAGCTAAGATATTAGTTGATGGCATATTCTCACCTGTATTTCTTGAATCCTAACGAAGTTGCTACTTCTCTGAAGCATTGTCTGCATAACATCAAGTCATATTTCTGGATAACTGCTGTATAAACTCCACATCTTTTACACCATCTGGAACCTCTTCCAAAATCGTGTTTTTTTCTTCCAGTAAACTCGTATGATCTATCTTTTGCCATTATGCTACCGTCACTCCAAACTCTTTTGTTAGATAATCCTTTGCTTCTTGACTTGTAATAATGTGAGATTTGCCAACACTTGCTTTGTGTTTACTTCTTCTTCTAATTCCATATCCTGGTCTTGTTAGAGTAACTGAAATTCCTAATCCTAAAATTCCAATTTGCGGATCATATTTTACTCCTGGAATATCGATATGCTCTCTAATTCCAAATGAATAATTTCCAAAATTGTCAAATGATCTTCCGTTTACTGTGTTTCCTTTTGCTTCTAGCAATCTTTTGAGTAATGCTCTTGCATCTTCACCTCTAATTGTTACTGCTGCACCTATTGGTTCTCCTTTTCTTACGCCCCAATCTCTTTGTGTTTCCTTTGCTTCACGTGCACATGATCTCTTTCCAGAAATTTGATCAAGTGCTTTCTTTGCAATTTCAATAACATCTCCAGATTTTCCTACTCCCATGTTAAGGACTACTTTCTCTAGAGTGATTTTCTTCATTGGGTTTTCTGTTACTTGAGACATATGATCACTTTAGTTGAATTACTGGCTCCTCTTTTCCGATTGGCATAATGATGTCTGCAGGAATTTCGATTTTTCTATCTTCTAATGCAAGAACAATTCTTTTTGGAAGAATGAATGTTCCTTCTTCAATTGTTTCAATTTTTCCAATTTGTCCTGCGTTAATTCCACGTGTTACCAAACCTTGGCATCCTACTTCTAATTTGATTACTTCAATAATTTTTTGATCAGGAACTGAAATCAAACATGTATCTCCTACACCTACTTGAGTATCAGAGATTGTAGAACGTCCATCATGGAATCCAATTTGCATCTTTCCTTTCTTGATTGTTGTTTTGCTAACAACTCTTACAAGTTTTTTGGCTTTTTCTGATTCATTAATCTTAATTGGTTTTAGTAATTTTCCGTCTATTGGAACTAAACGATATACATCTGAAACATTTTCTAATTCAACAACATCCATTAATCCAATTGCATGATGAAGTGACTTTCTTACAACACCGTCAATCTTTACTTTGCCTGAATAAATTGAAGTCTTTGCTTCTCTAAGACTAGTGACAATCTTTAACGTATCTCTAAGAAATACTGCTGATGGAATTGCATAGTGTTTTTTGTGTGGTCCTGGTCTTGTAGTAATTACAAATCTCTTGTCTTTTCTGGCAATTCCCCAAAATTGTGGTGCCATTTGACGCTTGAGTTTCTTACTTCCTGAAATGCTTACCATTATTCTTTATCCTCCTTTTCTTCAGATTTTTCTTCT
>JANQNM010000008.1 GCA_028279625.1 Candidatus Nitrosopumilus sp.
TTTAAGATGGTCAACGCTGTAGGTGTCAACTAGGATTTTGACTCCACTTTCCTCCATGACGATATCATCTTCTTCTGGTGCTTTTTCAAAGCCCATTCCATATGATAGACCAGAGCAACCACCACCTTGAACATAAACTCTAAGGTATTCTGGTTTTTCGGCTTCTTCGTTCATGAATTCATTGATTTTCTCAGCTGCTTTTGCTGTGACTGTGATCATCTTTTGTGTTTGTTCAGATGCCATAATAAACAAAAAAGCCGTCTCAAATTATAATAAGCTTTTCCCACCCAACACACTAGGAAATCAAGAAATCAAAGCAAAATCAGTGATCAGCGATATGTTTGACAATATCACTAGATGTGATAATTCCTACAACTTTGTCATCATCTAAAACAGGTAGTTTTCTGACATTTCTGGTAGACATTAAATCAGATGCCATCCATAGATCTGAATTAGGATCAATTGAGATCAGAGGAGAAGACATTATTCTTTTGACAGGAGTATCAATAGGATAAGAATGAGCAGTTATTTTTATTGCAAAATCTCTATCGGTAACTAGACCTACGGGAATATTTTTTTCTAAAACAACAATTGCGCCAACTCCAGTGTCTTCCATCATTTTTGCTGCATCTGTTGCAGTAACAGATGAATCAACTGAAACTACAGAATTATTCATTACTTCTTTTACACAAGTTTTCTGTTGGAGGGGTTCAGGAGAATTCATTAATAGTTTATATCAAAAGTAATATTTCAAAAGAGATCATAATCTCAGCTGTGATAATCATGTTCGTTAAAATCAGAGCCCAAAGCAACTGACAGAATAACAGTAGTTTCAGTTGTTTGAAATTTCAATTCTTTATCTGGCAAAAAGTTTCGAAATACTTGAGTAAGTAATTGTTCTGTAAAGACAGACCATTTTAATCCCAATTCATGTTGAATCAAAAAGATATGCATGTCTCCTTCAACTCTATGATCTGAATTCATTCCAGATGCTCGCATGTAGTCTTCTAGGGTTTCAATGCATCGTTTCAGATCATATCCTCCTTTAATGAACAAAACAGTATCTTTTATCATAGGAAATATCAAAGTGATGATTTCATCGATATCTTTTCCATCTAACTCATCACCTAAAGATTCCAAGATGCCTTTTGGAACAGGAATCATTCCAATTTTATTTGAAAACCTATCCCATTGAACATATTTTTCAAGAATTTGTTTTACAAGAACATTTTGAGATATACTCTTCTGAGTAGCCTCAGTTTCTAGTTCTGAAACTAGTTTTTCAGGAAGTCTATAAGTGATACTTCTAGTGGACTCTTTTTTAGGAGAATGGACTTGACGTTTTGTTGAAGCAGTGTCTTCTTTTAGCATGATTTAACCCCAACAAAACCAAATATTCTAACTCACATGCGATGAGTTAGGAACTAATTCAATCGTTGTTTCTTCCAAGTTACACTTGAGAGAAATGGATTTTACTCTGCTCTTATACAGGAAGTATTTTTTCCCATCCTGGTTGATAGAGCCTGAAATAGCTAGTAATTTTGCATCATAGAGGGTTTGTAACCTTCGATATACGGTACTAATTGGAATCTTTTTTTCACCAGAAATTTCCATTGCAGATTTTGGTTTTTCTAGTGTATTGTGGAGGATCTGTTTACAATACTTGTCAGCTAGGATTTCTAAAATTACCTGCTTTCTTTCATCATCCATAATTTTTTGAGATTGAATTAATTCTTGCATGGGTATTTTTTGTAAAAATTGGATATAATGAAGCAGTATACAGTGCAAGACAATGTGTACTAGCGTGATAAATTCTTGGAAACTATATAGCAGTATGGAACGAGTATCAAAAAAAATAGTTATTCCAGCTATGGCAACAGTGATCTTACTAGTTTCATTCTCAGTAAATGCTGATGCACAAACAGTTCCAGAATGGGTAAAAAATAATGCATTATGGTATGGACAAGGAGAAATTTCTGAACAAGAGTTTCTTAATGCAATGAAATTTTTGATAGAACAGGGGGTTTTAGTCATTGAAATTCCAAGATCAGAACCTATTCCTCAAGATGCCTCAGTGATTATTCCTAATGGAAACTCTGAGATGTCGGCTAGTGGATTTTACCTACCATTGAATCTTGAAGTTCCAGTTGGAACTACAGTGACTTGGGTAAATGATGATTCTGTACCACATAATATTCAGAGTATGGATGAGACCGGGAACGTAATCCAATTGTTTAACAGCCCACCAATGAACACAGGGGACAGATTCGATTTTACATTTGAAGAGGCTGGTGTTTACAACTACTTCTGCTCATTTCATCCATGGAGAGTTGGAGTAGTTTCAGTATCTTAGAGTTGGAAAACTCTAGATTTTTTTAATTTTTTACTAAGGAAATGGATTTTTAATAATGCCATTTGCAACCATGATCATCAACCCTACAGGAATACTCACACTGATTAAAAGTCCAATTAAGACTAGATGATCTCTATCCATAAGAGGACTAGAATCTTCTACAATTTTATTCAAGCTATTCAATTATGGTTTAAAATAATAAAATAAGAAGGAAATAGGAAATAGCTATTTCTTTGACTTGTTGACAAATGCTGTCATACGTTCTTCTCTATCAGGATGAGTAAAGCAATTTCTCCAAGCAAGAAGTTCAATAGATAGACCAGTATCAAGGTCTGCATTTCTTCCCTTGTTGATTGCTACTTTAGACATCTGAACACCCATTGTAGAGTTTCCAGCCATTTGTTGTGCCATTTTCAAAGCTTCTTCTTGTAATGATGCAAGAGGGACTACATGGTTTACAAGACCAATTTCTTTTGCTTCATCTGCTTTGATCATTTTACCTGTGTAAACAAGTTCTTTTGCCTTTGCTATTCCCACAATTCTCATCAATCTTTGTGTTCCGCCCCATCCAGGAGGAATACCAATTGTTACTTCTGGTTGACCTAGTTTTGCAGTATCTGCTGCAATTCTAATGTCACAAGACATTGCAAGTTCACAACCTCCACCTAAAGCAAAACCGTTAATGGCTGCAATAGTTGGTTGTTTTACTAATTCAACTGTTTGAGTTACAAGTTGACCAGTCTTTGCATATTCAACTGATTCATCTGCAGAAATTTTTGACATGTATTCAATGTCTGCACCAGCAGAAAATGCTTTTTCACCTTCACCAGTCAAAATGATAACTTTGACATTATCATCATGATGTAGTGTCTCAAAAGTTTGGATTAGTTCTTTTGCAACATCAGTATTCATAGCATTGAGTTTGTCAGGTCTGTTAATTTTGACAGTACAAACGCCATCAGAAGTTGATGTGGTAACTAGTGACATGATTGATCTGCCAAGTTATGAGAGACTTAAATGTTATCTATTTTTTAGAAATTTTTCCCCATTGACTGAGTGCTGATGCTGCAGCAACCCAAGTTCTAAGGTCTTGATAAACTGGAACATTATGTTTCTCAATTAATTTAATCATTTTTTCAGTATATGGACCACCATTACCACCACATAGAAGTGGCTTCTTGGCTTTCTTTTGGAATCCTGCTAGATGATCAACGATTGTTTCTTCAAGAGGATCATCTTGGAAGACAAACCATGGCATTGCAATATCGATATTTTTTTCATCCATGAATTGTTGAATAACAAATTGATAATCATCTGCAGTTGCGCCACCACCTACATCGGCGGGATTACCATTGTGAATTGGAACAGCAGGTGGAAAACGGCTCTTCATCTTTTTGAGTAACTTTGGAGATAGTTTTCCAATAGTAAGACCGTATTTTTCTAACTGATCAATTCCACCAATCATTGGACCAGCACCATTGCTTGTCATAGCAACACGATTACCCTTTGCAGATGGTTGCCATGCAAGTGCCTTTAGAACACCGGCTAATTCTTGATAACTTTCAACTGAGATAATTCCTGCTTGCTTGAATGCACCCATAATGATTGCATTTGAGCCTCCAAGTGAACCAGTATGAGATGCTGCTTGTTTTGCTCCGGCGGCAGTTCTTCCGCTCTTCCAAATAACAATTGGTTTCTTCTTTTCTTTCATTACACGTTTAGCAACATTGATGAATTTTCTGCCATCACCAAATCCTTCAACGTATAATCCAATTACTTTAGTTTGAGGATCATTTGCAGCATACCAAATCATGTCTGCCTCATCAACGTCAGAACGATTACCAAAACTAATCATCTTAGATAGACCAAATACATCAGCACTCTCTAGCATGCTAATTCCCATAGTACCACTTTGTGAGAAGAATGCAACCGGTCCTAGTTTTGAACGGACCATTCTTTCTTGTCCTTGGAATGCACAATCAAGACGGTTTGCTGCATTGAACATTCCAATACAGTTTGGACCAATAATTCGAATTTTGTGTTTTTTAGATAATCTTGCAACTTCAGCTTCATATGCTGCTCTTTCTCCACCAAGTTCTTTTCCACCACCAGAGACAATTACAACACTATGAACCCCTTTCTTTGCACAGTCCTCTAAGACAGGAGGAGTCATTGACAAATCAACTGACACTACAACAAGGTCAACTTTACCTGGAATAGCTGCAACTGAAGGATAGCATTTTTGTCCAAAGATTTTATCGGCTTTTGGATTAATTGGATAAACCTTTCCTTTGAAATCATAATTTACCAAACTATCCAAGATAGAGTTTCCAATCTTTCCTGGACTTGCTGATGCTCCAACTAGTGCAACAGATTTTGGAGTAAAGAATGTCTCCATATCAGTAATGTTTGGTTTAGCTTTTGAGACAGAGTTACTCTTTTTGTCTTTATTTAGAATAATTTTAGCATCAACAACAAAGTGTGATTTTGGATAAACGATTACAGGGTTAAAGTCAATACTGTTAATGTAATCTGCATTTTCTACGCCTAATTTTCCAATATTTACCAACATGTTTGCAACCATGTTAGTATCAATTGGTTCACTTCCTCTGAATCCTTTGAGAAGTTTTGCGCCATTTAGTTCGTTAAGCATTGATTTTGCATCAGAAGTTGTAATTGGAAGCATTCTAAATGCAACATCTTTCATAACTTCTGTCATGATTCCGCCCATTCCAACCATAATGATTGGACCAAATTGAGAATCGTTTTGAATACCTACAATAAGTTCAACACCTTTTGGAACCATCTTTTCTAAGAGAATTCCTTTTACATCAACTCCTTTCTTTTTTGAAAGTCTTCCATACATGTCAGTGAATGTCTTTTTTACATCATTGACATTATCTAATCCAACTTTAACACCACCAACATCTGTTTTGTGTAGAATTTGTGGTGAAACTACTTTCATAACTAATGGAAAACCAATCTTCTTTGCTTCTTTTGCAGCTTCTTCAGCAGAAGTTACTAAAGCATAGGGTGGAACTTTAACTCCATATGTTTTGAGAATAGATTTTGAAGACTCTTCTGTGATAACTTTGTGATCGGTTTGAATAATTTCATCAAAGATTTTTTTCACAGCAGCCATCTTTCGATCGATGAAATCAAAACTCAATATATTAAACTTTGGTCAAAGATGAAATGAAGATTTGAAATTATTGTAAAAATTCTTCATATTAGATTTGACAGTTGAAATATTTTCATCAATGTCAGAGCGGATTTTTTGTGGATCAATATATGGAATCTCTTTGAGTTTTGCTTCAGTATTATCAAGCCATAGATTTACCATTTCCTCATTTACCTCCAAATGAAATTGAAGGCCAATCGCAGATTTGTATTGGAAAGCTTGGTTGAGGTAGTGCTCAGATGAGGCTAATCTGACTGCCCCTTCTGGTAAATCAAAGGTATCACCATGCCAATGAAATACAGTAAAGGGGTTTTTGAATCCTGAAAAGAAGGGAGAGTCATCATTAATTTTCAAATCATTGTAAAAACCAATTTCTTTTTTTGGACCACTGTAAACATTTGCACCAAAAGTTTTTGCAATAAGTTGAGAACCTAAACATATTCCTAATACGGGAATATTTTTTTCAACAGAATCTTTGATTAGTTTTTGTTCTTCTCTAAGATATGGCAAGTCATCATTTGCGCTTTCAGGTGCGCCAAGAATTACAACAAGTGAGAAATCTTTGTTTGGGATTTCTTCATGTTTTGCATTGATAGAAGTTATTTCAAATCCATCTTCTTTTAGTAGCTCACCTAGATATCCTGAACCCTCAATTCTAGTATTTTGTATAAGGAGAGCTGTTGACATGTTTTCTATATACAAAAGTGCTTAATATGTTAAAACGAATTAGATAGTGTGTTAATTTCTGAACAAGAAATTGAAGATGTAAAAGATTTTGTGTTTCAATTAAACTCTAAA
>JANQNM010000108.1 GCA_028279625.1 Candidatus Nitrosopumilus sp.
TGCATTAGAAGGTCTCTACAAAATTTCTGCAAAAGGAACAGATGACCAAGGAGAGAAGGTAGAGAAATCCACTACTGTTACCATTTGGAAATAGTTCTCTGATTAACAAATGATACAATATATAATCACATTTTACCGAGTACATTTGTCGCAAGACTTGTGCCGGGGTCGCCTAGCCTGGTAGGGCGCGCGCCTGGAAATAATTAACCATAAAGCGCGTTCTCGCAAGGGAACGGGAGTTCAAATCTCCCTCCCGGCGCCATCTTATCCTTCGATTTTTTCAATTATTTCATTGAATTTCCAAGGACCGCATTGCTCATCTGTGGATTCACTTTGAAACAAACCTGTTTCATTTAGTTGATTTAC
This sequence comes from Candidatus Nitrosopumilus sp., assembly GCA_028279625.1. GTDB lineage: Archaea > Thermoproteota > Nitrososphaeria > Nitrososphaerales > Nitrosopumilaceae > Nitrosopumilus. The sequence continues at coordinate 367 of JANQNM010000108.1, forward strand.
TATGTGGGCTGCAAATGGCAGAGCACCAGTTGCGCCTGGTGAGTTGTAATTCAAAATATGAAATGAATTGTCATTATTTGTTAAAATTACATCTGGGACAAATTTTCCATTCTCATCAATTACAGAGGATCTAATTCCAGCTGTTCCTTTTTCTGTTATTTTATCTGCATCAATTTTTGGTAAGAATCTTCTTACTCTTTCTACCATTGCAGATTTTGACATTGATGATTGAATCTCATTCATTGCAAGCTCTTGAAATTGTTTATCAAAAATTGCTTTTCTAGCTCCAGAACCAAGCATCTCTAACATTTTTGGAATAAATTCTTTGAAATTTTCTGATTTGTCATATCCATATGGACTGAAAACAGGAACTGCATTTGGTCCAATCTCACAACTTCCATCGACTCTAATAATCCAATGAGGATCCAAAAATGGATAGTCTGGAAATTCAGGGACAGAATAAACACTAGTGTTTGTTAAATTGGAATATTCTTTTGGTGCTATCCAATACTCTCCTCTAAAATGAACATCTGTATAATTTTCAGCAACTCCTACTTCATGTGCAATGTCAATTGCTTGACCTCCTGCTGCATTGATAAGAAAATTTGTAAAAACTTCTTTTTCATCATTGAGTGTAATTTTCCACTTGTCATTTTCTTTTTTGATTTCAGTCACTTTGGTATCTAATAGAAAATCTGTAGAATTCTGTTGACTATCTTTCATCAACGAACCTGTGAATTCTGAATAGTCTGCTGAACCATCTCTGTAAACATATAGTGCAGCCTCACATTCAATCTCAGGTTCAATTTCTTTTAGTTGCTTTTTATCCATTAATTCAATGTCTGAATCATTTAGTCCGTTCTGTTTGCCCCACTTGAGATATTTCTCTAAAACTCCAATGCCTTTTTGATCTAATGCAACTTCAATTACTCCGTCTTTCTTGAATGGTAATTTTCTTAGTTTAGAGTACTCTTCCCACATTCCGTAGCCATGAAATGCTGCTTTTGCAAATAGTTTCTTTTTTTCAGGATTGTAAAGATATGGAGCATGAACTTTTCCTGTATTTCTTCCACTTGTATGAAATGCTACACTTTGTGCTTGTTCTATAACTGCAATCTTTTTTGATTTGTTCAGAGCTGATAGAAAATAAGAGATAGAAGTTCCTAGAATTCCTCCACCAACAATTACAACATCAAATTCTTTAGCCAAACATCCTCATTGTTTTTTCGTTTTAGCTTATAATAAACTCAATATATTATAATCAAGATTAATATCGAGTAAAAACTAATTTTGATTATGCTACCTGACAAATGTTCTGTTATGAAAGAGGGAAAACAATGCTTGAGTCCCCCTGAATTCATTGTATCTATAATTGACAATAAGGATGAATACATGGTTGGTGTCACATGTGCAAAATGTAAAGAAATTGTTTCAGGTAAAATTGCAATTCTTCAAAAAGAAGGAAAAATTCATGAGGGAAAAATTAGTTTCTCAGAAGTAAAAGCAGTAGGAACTGATTGTATTCATGGAGACGAAGAAGATTTTGTCCAAATTGATATGAATCGTTCTAAAAATTGAAATATATTCAGAAAAAATATCAGTATGCTCTTTGATTTATTGTCTGATTTAGTTAAGATTGATGATATTTTGTTAATTGTAAAAAATCAAGGAGCTGTTAGTGAAATTAGAAGTAATTCTTTGGGAATTAGACAAAAAGAAAAATGGATTACAATTGGTGAAAATGATGGTCCTGCCCACATGCATATTGATTCAGAAATTATTGATAAAGCAGAATTTGTTGAGGAAGTAAAACCAGAACGTTCTAGTTTTAGCGTGCGATTTTTTGATAAAAATGGAGAACGTGTTTTAGCTGCGTTTTTTACAAAAATGTATGATGATTCTAAAACACTAATTTCTGCAAGAAAAAAAGTCTATGATGAATTAAATCATAAATATTCTTCTAAAATTGAATTTTAAAAAAACCTTGTCTGAAAAAGACAAGGAGAAAAAATATTATTGTTCTGATTCTTTTTTCTTCTTTTCTTTTTCAGATTGTAGTTTAGCTAATTCTAATTCTTCATTAGTATGTTTGAATTTTTTCAATCTGCTATTACTTCACAATTTAGATATAAAAACTGCACATTCTATTTCTATCCTATCTGTGCCTGCAAATCAATATCCTACTGAATAGATCGGCTTTTTTCCATTAATGCCTAAATTGAGATTTCTGACTGTAATCTCTGCCATCTTTGCTCTCGTCTCTTTAGTTGAACTTCCAATATGTGGTGCCAAAACAACATTTTGCAGTTTTGTCAGCTGATTCTCTTTACTGATTGGTTCATTTGCAAAAACATCTAATCCTGCACCTGCAATTTCTTTTTTCTTCAGTGCTGAAATCAAATCTTTTTCATCGATGACTTTTCCTCTTGCTGTATTAATTAGAAAAGATGATTTTTTCATCTTTTTGAAAATTTTAGCATTTAACATGTTCTCAGTCTGAGATGTATGGGGAACATGAACTGAAATTATGTCACTCTGAGAAATAATTTTTTCAAATGAGAGGTACTTTGCTCCTAATGATTTTTCTTTAGCAGGTGAAAGACGATTTCTATTGTGATATACAATTTTCATATCAAAAGCCTTGGCTCTTTTTGCCAGAGTTTTCCCAATTCTGCCTAGACCTAAAATTCCTAGAGTTTTATTTTGAAGATCTGCTCCAACATAATCATAGGCACCATAGATTACTCTCCATTTGTTTTCTCGAATTATTCTATCTCCTTCTGACACTCTTCGTAGTAAATCAATCATTAATGCAAATGCCAAATCAGCAGTTGCATCAGTTAATACCTCAGGGGTATATCCTACACGAATCTTTCTCTTTTTTGCAGATTCTGTATCTATATGATCAAAACCAACACTGTAGGTACTGATCACCTTAAGTTTTTCAGCTACCTCCATTGTTTCACTGTTAATTTTATCATAAGGAAAACAAATCAATCCATCAACATCTTTAATTTTTGATCGCAGTTTTGTTTGAGGAATAGGAATCTTGCCTGAATGAATTTCTATTAGATATTTTTTCTTTAATTCTTTTAATGCAAAGTCATGCAAGCGTCTTGTAAGAAATACTTTCTTTTTCATATTCTTGGAATTTATCTCAAACCATTTATACGATCTCTTTGTACTTTTTTTATGTCCTCTGAAGTTAAAGAAGAAGAAGATGAGGAATTTGCAATATGTATTGAATGTGGAAACTCAATTGACAAGTGTGTTTGTGTCTGTCCTTATTGTGGTGAACGTGATAAATGTGAATGTGCATTATTTGATGCAGCAACAGGTGGTTAGATAATTTTAAGGAGTTTTATGATGAGTACCGATTTTACTTGGTTGATAGGTGGACCACAAGGTAGTGGAGTAGAATCTGGAGCAAATATTTTTTCAAAGGTTTGCGCCGAGATGGGATATCAGGTATTTGGAAAAAGAGAGTTTTACTCTAACATTAAAGGAGAACACAGCTATTTTGCAGTAAGAGTTTCTGATCAAAATATCCATTCAAATGTAAATGATGTTACATTAATGGCATCATTTGATGCAGAAACTATCTTTCGTCATTTTAATGAGGTTTCGCCAGGTGGTGGAATCATCTATGATTCTGATCTAGATGGGGTTGATACTACTAATGTTCACACACTTGATGCTCCATTCAAAGAGCGACTACATTCTTTTCTTGAATCAAAAAACAAACCATTTACAATCGTAGGTGCATTAGAGATTGCCAAAGAAAAAGGAATAACACTTTACCCTGTCTCTTTCAAGAAACTATTAGAGAATCTATCTGAGGAAGTTGATAATCCTAAACTACGTGGTCTTGTTAGGATGTATAACGTACTTGCAGTCTCTATGTCATTAGGTATTGTAAAAATGCCATCAAATTCACTGCTTCATTCTATTGAACAAATTTTTTCAAAGAAACCACAAATAGCAGAGATAAACAAACAAGCTGCAAACTATTCTTACAATTATGCTACTGCAAAATTTGATGGTTTCAATTATGAATTAACAGGAACTCAAAAACAACCTAAAACGATTCTTGTCCAAGGTTTTCATGGAACTGCATTAGGAAAGATGGCATGTGGATGCAGATTCCAACCATACTATCCAATTACTCCAGCTTCAGATGAATCTGTTTTTCTTGAATCAAATGAAATTTTAGAAAATCTTGATCATAGACCTGGTTCTACTGCTGTAATCCAAACAGAAGATGAAATTTCTGCAATGGGAATGACTATTGGTGCTGCATTAACTGGAACACGTTCGGCAACATGTACTTCTGGGCCTGGTTTTGCATTAATGACTGAAGCTTTAGGATGGGCTGGAATCAACGAAGTTCCTATAGTGATTACAAACTATCAAAGAAGTGGACCTTCAACTGGGCTACCCACAAGACATGGACAAGATGATTTACTTTTTTCAGTTTATGCAGGACATGGAGATTTTCCTAAAATCGTTTATGCTTCTGGTGATGTTGAAGAGAGTTTCTATGATACTGGAAATTGTTTTAATTATGCTGAGGTTTTTCAAGTTCCCTTAATTCATCTGATGGACAAATTCATTGCAAGTTCTGTTGTTACGTGCAAAAGATTTGATTCTCAAAAAATCACAATTAATCGTGGAAAACTATTAGATCAAGTTGATGATAATTATCGAAGATTTGAATTTACAGAAGATGGAATTTCTCCACGTTCTAGATTGGGAATTGATAACGGAATATTTTGGAATACAGGTGATGAATCTGATGAAACAGGCCACATTACAGAAGATCCTGTTTTACGCGTAAAAATGATGGATAAGCGAATGTCTAGACTTGATTTTATTCTAAAAAATATTCCAGAATCTGAACAAGTAGTATCTTTTGGTATTGAAGATTACACAATAATCTCTTGGGGTTCTGCTAAAGGCCCAATTCTAGACGCAATTGATATGCTGAAAAAAGAAGGTATCTCAATTGGTTTTGTTCAGATTAAACTACTACATCCATTCCCCGGAGATTATGTGAAATCTCTTTTAAGCAATGCAAAAACCATCATTGATGTGGAGGCAAACCATTCAGGACAACTTGGAAAATTATTCAAACAAAATGTCCAAAGAGATATCGATTACTTTATCCTGAAATATACTGGTAGAGCAATGACTTCAACTGAAGTTTATGATTCACTTAAAAAAATTATTGAAAACAAAGCAGACAAGCGGGAGATTCTAACTCATGGCGCTTAAACCTGCAGAATTCAAAACCGATGTACACAATGATTGGTGTCCAGGTTGTGGAGACTTTGGAATAGTAAATGCAATTCAAATGGCTTTAGCTGAAATGGGTGTTCAAAGAGACAAAACTGCAATCTTTTCAGGAATTGGATGTTCTGGAAAGACATCTCACTACATCAATACATATGGCGTTCATACCTTACATGGAAGAGTTTTGACTTTTGCACAAGGTGCAAAAATTGCTAATCCTGAAATGACTATTGTTGCCGTAGGTGGAGATGGAGATGGATTAGGAATTGGTGCTGGACACTTTGTTGCAGCTGGAAGAAGAAATGTCAATATGACATACATTGTTTTTGATAATGGGGTCTATGGTTTAACTAAAGGTCAAGCATCTCCGACATTGAAGCTTGGAGAAAAAACAAAATCACTTCCATCTCCTAATACAAACTATAATGTTAATCCAATTGGATTAGCAGTTGCAAGTGGATTTACTTTTGTTGCTAGAGGTTATTCATATGATGTTAGACATCTCAAGGATTTGATTATTAAAGCAGTAAAACACAAAGGTTTGTCATTTTTAGACGTCTTGCAACCATGTCCAACATACAACGATATCAATACTCGTGATTGGTATGCTGGAAAAGATTTGATGGAAGAAGCTCAAAGTAGGCATTCTAGAATTTACAAATTAGAAGATACTGGATATGATCCTGAAGTTCATTATTCTGAAGAAGCAGAAGTAAATGAAAGATTGACTCAAGCACTAATCAAGTCTCTTGAATGGGGAAACAAAATCCCTATAGGTGTTTTTTACAAAAATGAATTAATCACCCCCTATACTCAAAGACTAAAGGATAAAATCCCAAACTATTTTGAAAACCCTCCAGCAAAACAAAGTATCTCCAAAGATGGAAAATCCATTACGGATATCTCGAAGATTTTGGATTCTATGGAAGTTTAATCTCATCTAAAACCTAACAAGTTATAGGCAAGTTTTGTAGAATACTATTTTGCACTTGAATATTAACGAGGCAAATAAAATATTTAGAAAATCTATTCTCAAGGGTTTCTTTGAACCTCAATTGGTAAATCTTGATTTTAAAAAATCATCAGTAAAACATCCTTCCATAAGTGATGATGGTTTAATGCAGTCGGATTTACTTCATGTATTTTTTGATGTAGAAACTGGATCTGATTATCCTGATGGTGATGAATGGTTTATCGTAGAAATGCTTTTTCCACACGATATCAAACTTCCTGATCATCTTAAAGGAACTGATTATTTTACAACTCTTTCAGTTGATGATGGCAAAACTTTCTGGCATCATAGAGAACTCATTCGTTACAAATATGGAAAATCTAAGAAATTAGACGATGCTTTAGAATTTCTTGAATCAAAATACAAAGAATTACATGAATTACTAGAACCTTTACAAAAAGATCTCAAGTAATTTCTTTCCATGAGTCTCCTCTAAAAATAAATTTTTTTTCATCAGAGGTTGCTGTATTTAGTCTCCATCTAATAGATTCCGAATCAAATTTGTATGCTATTTCTGAAACTCCTATAGGAAGTTTTTGAGGATCTAGGTGGTATGGTAATAATTCCAAAACAAAATCAATTTTTTCAATAGCATTATCAAACCATTGTTTATCTTCAATATCAATAGCAAAAATTATTCTAGGTTTTCCTGAAAATGTGATTTTTATCTTGATTGCATTTCCACTACCTCTCCTTCGTTTCATTTCTTTGAAAACTGCTTTTACTTTTTCCCAACGTTTAAAATCAAACCACTGAAAAAATGCTTCATTAAAATCAAGTGGAATGTCCATATCTAAGAAACTTACAAAATCTTCGTTATCTTGTTCAATTTCATCTTGAATGATAGTAAAATGAGAATTTAAAAATCCGTACAGAACTTCAATCTCCCAAGGTGAAATTCCATAGTACCTTAATGTTGTTTTCAAACTCTCAGTCATTGATATAAAATCCAAAAAATTGTAATTAAAGGTTCAAATCTTAAGTGAATAGTGCCTAGAAACCTCAAAATTAAAATTATATGAAAATAGTTGATTATTAGATATGAAAAAAGAATTTGTTGTAAGAAGTATTGATGCAGCACCAGATGGAGCCCCTTACGTGGTTGTATCTCTGTCATCCATAAAGGATCTTAAAGAAGGAACCCAAAATCCACCATCACCTTTTGGAAGTCCAAAAGTTATGGGGTTTACAAACATGAATGATATGATGAAAGACCTCAACAAGATGCTCTCTGGAATGGGCGGAATGGGAATGCAATCCGGAATTACCCAATTAAAACTTGAAATGCATGAATACAAAGAGATGGGCCTTTCAGTTGGAGATAAAGTCTTCTTGGAACTAAGTAAGGCAGAAACTCTAGGCGTTTAAGTTACCAAATTGTGTTGAAATATTTCCAACCGTAAAATGCACCAATTGTTGCAATTACAAATAACATTGGTTTCCAAGCAAAAACTGGAAGACTAGGAGTTGCAAGTTTTACTTTGTAATTATCTACAATTGCATGTACATTTTTCTTGATTTTATCATGCCAGATACTGTAATCTACTTGATATTTTTTTAGAATTTCTTCTACTTCGTAAACTACAGGTGTTCTCTGAGAGAAAAGATGTTGAAGGTAATCCCTAGAAACCTCTACTTCGGCATGAATTCCAATTAATCCTTTTTTAAGATCAACCATTCGGATGTGCATTTCCCAAGGTTTTTTCAATTTTAGATTTAATCCGTTTCCAATTTGATCTGGTTGTTTATGTTCAAATTTTACTTTAGTGAAACCTTCTTCTGTGAAAATTTTCATCAATTCTTCAAAACTCTTCTTTACTACAATGTGTAATTGTTCTACTCCTTCCTTACTGTCAACATCAATTTTGTGTTTTAATCCATCAAGAAATGAAACTGTCTTTGGATATGTAGTAAGATATTCCATTAATTTGCCACCAAAATACCTCTATTTAAAGCAGAACTTACATTTCACCTAGTTTTTGGTGGGTTTGATAAGCCTCTTACATACACACATTGATCTGGAGAAATTGCCATCTCTGATGGTTTTATTTTTCTATCAGTAAGTATTGCTCCAGAATTTCTAACTATTGCAAATGGTTTTGATTCTGCACCCTCCCCCATCTTATGATTAGCAATTGTTGCAAGATTATCTACAACTGCTTGAAATGTCACTTTGAGTGGATTTCCATCAAGATCTTTTTTTGCTCTCATATCTAAAACTGGTTCAATTCCGGCACATGCAATTGCCACTCCTGATGTACCAATTCTAGCAGGCATCAATCTACTATCTACTAAAATAATTCCAACATGAATCAAAAATTTTAAGAAAATTTTTCTTTTTAGATGTTCTGCAATTAGATATGGTTTTGTTGGATAAAGAATTATTCTTCCTTTTTTTGTATTAGATTTGTCAATCCCTGCATTTGGTGCCATGATGTTATCTGATGATGTTATGACAAAACCCCCAATTCCACCAAAAATCTTATCTGATTCTCTAATCACAATTTCTGCAATTTCTGGCTTTAATTGAAATTTTTTTCCTATGTGAAATCCTTCATCAGAAATTTTGGTTTTATCCAGATCAATTATTCTGCCTTGAGAATTTGAAACATATTTTGTTGAGATTACTAAAACATCTCCATCTTGTAATCTTGAATTGTTTTTTTCTAATGTTTCTAAAAGGTTCTGAAAAATATCAAATTTCCCTTCCTTTCTCTCTGCTAATAACGGAAAAACTGTTAATTGCACGATATCTAGTCGTTCTTTTTCTTTTTTATTGTTCTGAAAAGCTTTTAATCTGTAGAGGAGGTTTTTTCGATTATGAACATTGTTG
>JANQNM010000006.1 GCA_028279625.1 Candidatus Nitrosopumilus sp.
TACTGCTACGATGCTGATGATTGCAACAACTAGTATCATCATTGCGATTGTTCCAAATTCTGGAACAACGTTTGTGAATACTACTTCTTCACCAATTGGGCCTGTTTTATCATCAATACCATAACCTTGGAAGGTAATAGTAACGTCTACAGGATCAGAAGAACTTAGTGGTGCAGTTGTATGCATACCTGAGCCCCCATGATGGTGTGCTCCCATATCATCTAGAACTGTTTCACCATTTTGTGTAACAGTTATGTCATGATTGACATGTTCTGAATCTACAAATTCTACATGAATTTCCATCATCTCACCTGCCATTGGTTCTGTAGTCCAGATTTTGACCATTGTTCCATCAGACATCATACCTGTTGCAGATGCTTCTGTGATCAAATGACCTTCATCATCCATGTGGTCACCATGTTCGTCACCATGTTCGTCTTGAACAACAATAACACCAGACATCCAAGGATGAATCATTGAAAAGTAATGGTATTCTCCAGACTCTTCAAATTTGTAAGAGAATGAACTTCCAGGGGAGATTAATCCAGAATCAAACAGTCCATCTGGACCATCTGATGGATTTCCACTTGTTACAGTAGTGTTAGATGAACCATCATTTGTCCATATAACCTCGCCACCCACATCAACTGTTACTTCATGAGGAATGTAGCATTCGTTTGTTGTTTCACAACCAGGAACATTAGAATTAGGACCAATAGAGACTTCTATTTGTCCATGATCTGCAAATGCATTAACACTTCCAGTACTAATAATCACAGTCATGATTGCTAACAAAACTGTTTTTGATTTCATACAAAAGATATTTTTGAAAATTTGTTAATTATTGATCTGGTACATTTTTCAATTGTACCAATTTTATTTTTTAGAGCTTTGCAGTAGTGTTTATGAGAAGTAAGCTATAGTCTTCAGCTTGGTTTATTTTTCAGATTTTTTTAAAAAATAAAAAGAATTATGGATTTTTTAGTTAATCATCTTTATCGTGTTTAACTTATTATCCAGGGAATTTGCCATCATCGATGTCAGTTGTACATCCGAATCCACCAAGGAATCCAGGTGTATTAAAGTCAGATTTCATTGAAGCAGGTGCGTCTCTGCATACTGCTTGAAAATCAATCGGAACTACTGTTCCATCGAAGTAGGTTACATCACCATGAACGCGATAACCGTAGAATCCTGGCTCTGCAAGAATTTGTCTTGCATGATATTTGCCCGGCTGACCATGTGCTCCACCTGCTCTTACATCAGTTTCTTTTGGACTGTCGTCTGCAATGTATGCAGCTTCATCTGCCCAAAAGAATTTGTCAACCATCAATGATGCACCAGAAATGTTAAGATTTGTTCTTGCATCTCTGAGAAAGATTTCAACTGGATGTTCACCAGCCCATTTACCATCTTCTTGTGCTCTTGTTGGTTCATTTGTATGGCCTAAGACAATAGAAAGAGCTCGTTCTTTACCATTATCCATTGTAAAGTCATGTACAATTCTACCGTGTGCAAATGCGTCTTCAGACATACTGACTGTTAACAACATAGTTGATGCAACAGCAGCGAACATTAAGATCGATGTATTTTTTGAAAACATTTTAGTGTCCTCCTGCTCCGCCTGAATGTCCTAAGCCGTCATTTGTATGATCGTCATCGTTTAGATCGTATATCATGTTTCTACTCAAGTCAACATGTGGACCATGTTCATAGGCTCCACTAATGCTTCCAAGTACACTTTGTACATTAATGTCAACCATATGGGTACTTTTGAATTTGATTTTTTTGTCAGATAAATTGACTAATGCAATATCTGTAACTTTAGGCGCGGTTTCTAATTTGCCATCACCCTCTGTTGTTGAACCATCATTGATTGGATCAGGAATGTGTGCGTGGAATATGCATGTGTCTGGTGCATTGCTTACAAAATTGATGTAATACAATGGAACAGGTGCCAAATAAGTTGCATCTGCTGCCTCATCAACATGACCGGCAACTAAACTAACTTTTGGTTGGTATGTATCATCTCCTTTTGAAACGGGTTCACATGGAGAGGAGAGCAAGATATGTCCTGTAATATAATTTGGACTTGAATCATATACTGGAAGTATATCTCCTTTTTTCAATTTGACATCATTCAAAAGTATGTGAGTGTTATCAGGGATATTATCACCTGATACTCCAGCCTCAAAGCTGTGACTTGCGAATGAATAACCACCAAACGCGAGTGCAATTGTAAGAATTGCGGTGCCTGCGATCATAGATATTTTGTTCTGTTTTAGAAAAGTCATTAGTGATGATTTTAGTTTTTTATTAAAAACAAAATTGGTACATTAGTTAGTTGTACTGGTAGAATCAAAAATGTTGTTTCAAGTTTTTAGAATGTACCATAAATAATAATTTTGAAATAATTTTCAAAAAAATTCTAAAAATTATTTGAATTGATATTTTTTAATCAAATTCATTAACAAAGAATTTTTTTTAATGGAATATTTTTTTTGAGAATTTTCAAGTTTGAAAACTACTAAATCATGTTTGATTAATTCAGAAAGGTTTTGTGAAATGGTAGGTTTAGATTTTGAAACTTGATTTGTAATTTCATTAAAGGTTAATTTTTCATCAAGTAATGTTAGAATTATTTTTCGTGAAGTTTCTTTTCTCAAAAATTTTATTATGTTAATTTCTTCAGCGTTGATTTTTGGAGCAAAAAATCGGGTCTTGTCTTTTTCTCTTTGTATATTGATAATACCAGATGATTCTAATTTTCCAAGATAATAGGACAAAACACCATTTTTCATGCCTGAAATACGAATAATTTCACTAAAATGAAGACCAGGATGCTTGTAGATGATATCAGTAAGAAGGGAAACTCTGTCTTTCATACAAAAAAAATCTTAAAATTTTAGAAAAGAAGAATGGTACATTTTACAAATGTACTGGTTTGTGTTGTAAACATGATTATTTTATCGTAAACCCCATCTAGACATTACTTTGTCTTCAAGTTTTTTGAAGATTACACCATCAACAGCTAATCCAATTCCCATAATTACAAGCATTATAGCAATTACTTGAGAAACATCATTTAGAGAACGACCGGCATTAAGCAAAAAGCCCAATCCTAGGAATGAGAACAGAATTTCAGCACCAATTACTCCTCTCCATGCAAAGGCCCAACCTTGTTTGAAGCCGGAAATCATGTATGGGAATGCTGCAGGAATCAATACAGCAGAAATTAGCTGACTGCCTTTGGCACCCATATTACGGGCAGCCTCAATAAAGTGTGGATCGATATTTTTTACGCCTGTATACGTGTTTATGGTTACAGCAAAGATTGCACCAATTGCAGTTACAAAGATTATACCACCATCAGTTAATCCAAACCAAAGTATTCCTAGTGGAACCCATGCAATTGATGGAATTGATTGCAATCCCAAGACAAGAGAGCCAACAGTTTGATTAACAATTTCAATTCTTGCCATAAAGATTCCAAGAATTATTCCACCAGCAATTGCAATTGCCAATCCAACTGATAATCTCCACATGCTAGTTGCAATTCCGTAAAACAAACTTCCATCAGCTGCACCATATGCCAAATCTTCAGCTACTTCATATGGAGAAGGAAAAATGTTATCTGGCCAAACGCCACTCATTGCAATGATTTGCCATACAACAATTATTCCAATGTAAAATGCAATTCTATGTGGTGTGAAATTTTTTGCCATGATTATTATCCTGTACTTTTCTTTACCTCTGGTCTGAGTTCTGCTAAAATGTCACGCTGGAATTGAAGTGATGATTCATCTTCTGAAATTCTAGGTCTAGGAAGATCATTGTCAACTTCTTTTTTTATTTTTGATGGACGATTACTAAATATTGCAACTTTGGTTCCAAGTACTGCAGCTTCAGCAACATTGTGAGTTACAAACAGAATTGTCTTCTTTGTCTTTTCCCAAATTAGTTGCATCTCAACTAATAGTAAATCACGAGTTTGTGCATCAAGTGCTGCAAATGGTTCATCCATCAGTAAAACATCAGGATCCATAACTAGAGCTCTTGCAATTGCCACACGCTGTTTCATTCCAGTTGAAAGTTGGTAAGTGTAAGAATCAGCAAATTTTGTTAGTTGCATCATATCCAGATATCGGTGTGAAATGTTAGCCCTTTCCTCTTTTGGAATGCCAGCCATTTTTAGTCCAAATTCTACATTATCCTTAACTTTTAGCCATGGAAACAAGGCACCTTCCTGAAATACCATGATTCTCTCCGGACCAGTTTCAGTAACTGGATGGCCATCAAACAAAATCTGTCCGTCATCAGGCTTCTCAAGACCCGCTACTATGCGTAAAAATGTGGATTTTCCACATCCTGATGGGCCAACTAAACATACAAAGTCTCCAGCCTCAACTTTGAGATTTATTCCATCAAGAGCCGTGAGTTTGTGAGATTCATGTGAGAAAAGCTTCACAATATTTTTGGCTTCAAGTTTAGTCATTACGTATTGGCCTCCTCAACGGAATTTGTATCATAGTAAAAGATTCCAGAAAGATCATATCCATTTCTTCCAAGATATCCTAGTTCATCAGCTTTCTCAGCAAAAGAATGGACAGAGTTTGGAAGTGGGTCTGCAGTAATTTCCAAATTAGATAATGCAACATCAATTACATCATCAGACAAAAATTGTCCCAAATGAGAATCAAGAAAATTATTAAAGACAATTCTAGTTTCAGTAGGATTTTGATTTATCCAAGCCACTGTTTCATGATGGGATTCAAGAAAATTAGAGATTAGTTGTGGATTTTTTTCAATATAATTTACATTTCCAATTAGAAGAACTGATGCAAACTCTTTGTCAGGCCACAAGTCTTCTTCATGAAATAATCTCTTTCCATCAAGTTCTGTTTCTAAAATTGTTGCCCATGGTTCTGCAATCCATGCACCATCTACTTCTCCCTTTACAAACAAAGTGTAGATATCAGGATTTGGAATATTGTAAACAACGACACTGCCTCCTTTCTCAGCAGGTTTTAATCCATTTTCAGAAAGATAATTTCTAAGAGATACATCTTGGGTATTTCCAATTTGTGGTGCGGCAATCTTTTTTCCTGTAAAATCAGAAACAGAATTTATTTCAGAGTTTGGATGAACAATAAAACTAGCACCACCACTAGCAGCTCCGGCAAGAATTTTTACATTTTTGTTTTCAGAATTTAAGAATCCGTTGATTGCAGGTCCTGGTCCAACATATGCAATATCTACAGAGTCAGCAAACAATGACTCGATTACCTGAGGACCACTATCAAAAACTCTAGTTTCAATTTCTATATCCTCTCCAATTTTGTTGGCAAAGAATCCCTGTTCCATTCCAACAATTGGTACAGCATGTCCAATATTTGGAAAATAAGCTAGTCTAATCTTATTTTCATGCGTAGTATCACTAGAACTAAGAGATACTCCCAATACAGACAGTATGACAATACCAGCAATTCCTGCTGAGATAGCCGATCTGGTTTTCATAAAACAGCGTTATATTTGACGGTTAAATAATAATCGAATTTTAGCTCAAGCTAGTCAGAATTTTTTTGAAAAAAATTTTTGATTTCCAGCCTATCATAAAAGATAAATTCCAAAATACTACGGAAAAGATGTTTTATGACTCAAAAAGGAATTCTTGCATTTTCTGGAGGACTAGACACTTCAGTTGTTGTAAAGTATCTACAAGAAGAACATGATATGGATGTAATTACAGTTACAGTAGATGTTGGTCAAGGTGATGACAATAAAAAAATTGCAGCTAAAGCAAAAAAGCTTGGTGTAAAAAAGCACTATAATATTGATGCACGAAAAGAGTTTGTAAAAGATTACATTTTTCCATCAATCAAAGCCAATGCACTTTATCAGAAAAAATATTGCCTTGCAACTGCTTTGGCAAGACCATTAATTGCAGAAAAAGTATTAGAGATTGCAAAAAAAGAAAAAGTAACATCACTTGCTCATGGATGTTCCGGAAAAGGAAATGATCAAGTTCGATTTGATATTACATTACGTTCTGGCTCTAATCTTCCAATTATAGCTCCTATTCGTGATAAGAATTTAGACCGAGTAACAGAATTAAAATTTGCAAAAAAACACGGAATTGAAATTGATACTGTAGCAAAAAAATTCAGTATTGATCAAAACTTGTGGGGACGTGCAATAGAAGGAGGAGTTCTAGAAGATCCTTACAACGAACCACCAGATGATGCATTCATTTGGGTTAAAACAAAAAACTTACCAGACAAACCAACATACTTGGAAATTAAATTTGAAAAAGGAATTCCAGTTGGAGTTGATGGGAAAGTTTTGGATGGACAAAAGCTAATTGAATACATTAACAAAAAAGCAGGGGCTGCCGGTGTTGGAATTGTTGATCATATTGAAGACAGAGTTGTTGGAATAAAATCGCGTGAAGTCTATGAGACTCCTGCAGCAACATGTCTAATTGAAGCTCATACAGACTTGGAAAAGATGGTTCATACAAAGCATGAAAACAAGTTCAAGTCACTAATTGATGATGAGTGGTCATATCTTGTGTATTCAGGACTTTGGCAAGATCCGCTCAAAGACGATTTGGATGGCTTTATCGAAGCATCTCAAAAGCCAGTCTCAGGTACTGTAAAGTTGAAACTCTACAAGGGTAGCCTCAGGGTTGTGGGTAGAAAATCAAAGAACTCTCTGTATAGTCATGAAATTGCCACTTATGGAACAGAATCCACATTTGATCAAAGATTAGCTAAAGGATTTGTAGAATTGTGGGGAATGCAGTCAACAGAAGCTAATAAATTACAAAAGAAAAGGTCAACAAAAACATGAACTGCCCAGAATGTGACGCAG
>JANQNM010000025.1 GCA_028279625.1 Candidatus Nitrosopumilus sp.
AAAAAATGAAAAAAGCATCTGAAGAGAAAATTATTGATTATGTGTTACTAAAGTGTCATTTACAGTAAATTTTTGTGAAACTATAGGCTACGTTTTTATTTTTGATATCTTGATTAACTAATAATGTCTGATCCTGATGCTGCTGAAAAACTATATGGTGAAAAATGTAATCAACTACTAAAAGAATCTGAAATACGATTTGCTGGAATAGTTGATAAAACTGGTCAACTTGTGGCAGGGGGCTTCAAAGAGGGACTTATTCCTTATGAAGGAGATGAAACTAAACTACAGTCTTTTTTTGATTTTGTCTCAAAAGCATCTATCAGAAAAGAATTTGATGAGAGTTTAGGTCCCATAAATTATCTTGCTGCAAGACGAGACAAGGCTGTTTTGGTAAGTTTTCCATTCCCTGTCTCTCAGATTCTCTTGTTAATTTCTGCTGAACCTACTGTAAATATTGAACAGTTGGCAAGAAAAGTGGTTGAAATCTTTACTGATGCTACCAAAAAAATGACAGGAACTTAAAAATTCTATAATCTTTTTAATTAAACAATCTGACGAATTATTTAATTATCCTCTGAATTTGTTTTTGATATGGTTCGTTATTTTGGATTATTTTTGATCCCTTTTTTGATTTTTGGCTTGACTCCTGTTTTTGGCGAGGTTGAAGACTTTACAACTAACAAATCTCTTTTTCACAAAGACGAACAATTAGTTGTTTCAGGAACTGTTTCTTTTGATCCTGAAATTCCATTTGTAACTATTCAAATTTTTACTCCAGGCAAATCTAATTTTGCAGATTTTAACACGGTTCCAGCAAATCCTGATGGCTCTTTTTCAACAACATTTCATGTTGGTGGACCAACATGGACTAGCGATGGAATTTATCCTATCAAAGTAACATATGATGGAAGTTTGGAAAAATCCATTGAATATGTAGAATCCGAACCAGAACCAACACCAGAACCAACACCAGAACCAACACCCGAGCCAACACCTACACTAGAAACCACGTCTTCTTTTCAAACACTGAAACTACAAATTCCTAATTTCCCAGCTTATGACCAATCCCCTCAATACTATATTGATAGATACAACAATGAAAGAAATTACAAATCTTGGTTTGATTCACAGTTTCCTGTGCATTCTATTGATGATGTTGTTGGGTATGCCTCTACACATATTGAAAATTTCCCAGCTTATGACCAATCTCCTCAATACTATATTGATAGATACAACAATGAAAGAAATTACAAATCTTGGTTTGATTCACAGTTTCCAAACTCTTCAATTTACAATGTTCTGGGATACGCAGATCCTGTTTCTGTACCTGATTGGATAAGAAATAATGCCGAATGGTGGGCAATAGGCAACATTGAAGATGAAGATTTTATCGTTGGAATAGAATACATGTTGGAAAACAATATCATTATGATTTCTAATATTCCTCAATCTCAAAGTATGTCTGATGATGACATTCCAAGTTGGATAAGAAATAATGCTCATTGGTGGTCTCAAGATTTAATCTCAGAAGGTGAGTTTGTTAATTCTTTAAAATTCTTAATACAACATGGCATAATCAAAATAAACTAATCCTCATAATGTTTTAATCTGGTAATTACAAAAATTAATCATCATGAAAGCAACTTTTGGCGCAGGATGTTTTTGGCATGTTGAAGATTTACTTAGTAAAACTAAAGGTGTAAAATCTACTCAAGTTGGATATACTGGTGGGCAATTACCCAATCCTACTTATGAAGAAGTTTGCACAGACAAAACCGGACATGCTGAAGCAGTAGAAGTAGAATATGATCCTAATGAAATCTCTTATGAAGAACTTTTAGATGTTTTTTGGAATAATCACAACCCTACAACACTAAATCGTCAAGGTCCTGATGTTGGAATTCAATACCGTTCTGCAATTTTTTATCATGATGAAGATCAAAAAGAAATTGCTGAAAAATCAAAACAATCCCTTGAAACATCTGGAAGATTTGAGAATCCTGTTGTGACAGAAATTGTTCCCGCCCCTACATTTTATCGTGCAGAAGAATACCATCAAAAATATTTCAAAAAACAGGGATTTTCATAAATCACTTTACAACTACAACAGGAATTTTTGCTGTATGTATGACATAATTTGAAACACTGCCAAAGAACATTTCTTTTGCAGAACTTCTGCCTCTAGAACCAATCACTATCATGTCAAACTTGCCTTTACGTGCTAATTCAATAATGTTGTATCCTGTATCTCCTTTCATCAATTTTTCATTAAAGACAATTCCATTTTGTGCTGCCAATGTCTTTGCATTTTCCATGATCTTCTTTACTTCTTTGTTAAATGAATCACTAACTGAGCCTACACCTCTAAATTCTGAGCGTGGTGGGGCATTTATTGAGAACACTCCTGTTAATGTTGCATCACAGGATCTAGCTAATGTAATTGCCATCTCTAAACCTCTTTGAGAGTTTTTAGAACCATCAAGTGGTACAAGAATTTTAGAAATTTTCTTCTTTATCACAATCCTACTCAGAATTTGATACTAAAAAACGTAGTTGATCTTATCATATTATTGAAAATTAAAAGAAACCATAAATGCAATTGATCGCTAATTTAACTAAAACTTATCTAGTGAGGGTAAATGACGCAAAATGGTGGAGGAAAAATTTCTTCAAATTGATGGGCACAAGATTCGTTATTTGGAATCTGGAAATTCGAAAAAAACACTTGTCTTAATTCATGGTTTGGGTGCATCAGCTGAAAGATGGGATCAAGTTATTCCGTTATTTTCAGATGAATATAGAGTGGTTGTTCCAGATTTGATAGGTTTTGGATATAGTGACAAACCTCTAGTAGATTATACTCCTGAATTCTTTTCAGACTTTTTGGATAAATTCATGGTTGAATCAGACATTAAACGACCTCATTTGATTGGCTCTTCCTTAGGTGGGCAAGTGACTGCAGAGTATGCTTCTTCTCATTCAGATAATCTTGAAAAACTTATTCTAGTTTCTCCTGCAGGAATGATGAAACAATCAACACCTGCACTTGAAGCCTATATCATGGCTGCATTATACCCTAATGAACAAAGTGCAAAAAATGCATTTAAAATGATGGAGGGCTCTGGAAAAGAAGTTCCTCTAGAAATTGTTAATGGCTTTATTGAAAGGATGCGATTACCAAATGCAAAACTTGCTTTCATGTCAACTGTTCTAGGACTAAAAAATTCTGGTTTGATAACTCCAAAACTTGAATCCATTTCAACTCCTACGTTGATTGTTTGGGGTTCTAAAGATCCTGTAATTCCTATTCATCATGCTGATGGTTTTGTTTCTGCAATCCAAGATTGTAGATTCTATAGAATGGATGGTTGTGGACATACTCCATATGTTCAAGATCCTCACACTTTTTCTTCCAAAGTCTTGGAGTTTCTAAATGGCATTTAGGTGTACTTAAATACCACGTTATTCCACACATTACCAATGAGTGGTAATAACAACCAATATGATCCTACACAGATGTTTAAGGATTGGATCCAAAAAAGTGGACGTGCACAAGCAGAATTTATGAAAAATTTTGGTTCTTTGATGAATAATCAAAACAGTCAAAATTTCAATCCCTTAGAAACCCTAAGAGAAGTTTCTGATAACACTAAACAAGTTCAATCCAATATCATGCAAAACATGTCTTCTATGCAAAGTAAAAGCATGGATACCATGTTCAACATAGGACAAATGCTTCCTTCCTTCATGAATTGGGGCGCTTACAAAACTACCATTAGTAGTAATGGAAGAATCTCAATTCCTGAAGCTGAACGTAATGCACTTGGTCTAGGAGAAGGTGATTTGGTTCAAGTCATTATCCTACCAATCGCAAAAAAATCAAAAAATAAGGAGGTGAAAAATTGAGTAAGAACGAAACAACCGCAAATCCAAAAGATCTATTTTCTGTATATCAACAAAACGTAGATAAATTCTTCAGTGGTATTAGACAATCAGTACCACAGTATCACCAAGCAATTACTAACGTACAACAGGAATTCATACAAGCTTATGAAAACATTGCAGATTCAACTATCACACTACAAAAAGAATATGCAAAGAAAGCAGGTATCGCAGCAAACATTCCTGAAGCTACCATCAAAGTAATGCAAGATACAACAGAAGAAATCGTTAAAGCAACATCAATTAACAACCAAGTTACACTTGCAACAATTGATGCAACACAACAAAACATCAAAACCTTTAACGACAACGCAAAATCATTTGCTGAATTAAACAGAAACATTCTGCAATCTTGGATTTCAGCATTCACCACAAAGAACAACTAAGTGGCGAATCTAATTTTTAATTTTTTTCCTTTTTTCTTTTATGATCTTTCAGCTAACCATTGACCTAGCTCAGGAAGAACTTTCTTTTGTGATAATGAACTAGCAATCATTCCTACATGTCCTGTTGGATACATTCTCAATGTCTTGTCCTCACTTCCAATAGCATAATGTAATGGCATACTGCATTCTGGTGATACTAGGTGATCTGCTACTGCTACTTGTGTGAATATTGGCATGGTGATGTTTTTCAAATCTACATGTTGCCCTTCTATGAACATCTTGTTTTGGATTAGCAGATTGTCTTGATAGATATCTCTTATCCATTGTCTGAATAGTTCTCCAGGAATTGGTGGTGTGTCTCCAAGCCATTTTTCTACCCTGATAAAATTATCAACAAATCTCTTGTTATCGATGTTTTTGAAGAAATTTACATATTTTTCAATTCCTTGTTCAAATGGCTTTAGAACTGAAAAGCAATAATACATGAATTCTGGAGGCATGTTTCCAATGATTTCCACCATCTTGTCTACATCCATGTGTTTTGCAAGATTGCTAATTACTGTAGTATCTCGCCATCCATCAATTACTGGTGCAGTGGCAATGTAATTTTTCACACTTTCTGGATGTAGTGTTGCATATGCAGTTGCAATGGTTGCACCAGTACAGTATCCTTGCAATGAAATTTTTTCTGTTGAAGTTTCATTTTTGATATATTCTACATAAGCATCAAGATATCCATTGACATAGTCATCAAAATCCAAATATTTGTCCATACTTGTTGGTGTTCCCCAATCTAACATGTACACATCAAATCCTTGCTCCAAAAGATTTCTGACCCAACTTTTTTCTGGGTGAATATCTAGAATATGAAATCTGTTGATTAATGCATATGAAATAAGCAAAGGTGTTTTGTGTTGTTTGTCAGTAAGTGGTTTGTAATGTAATAGTCGTGTTTTATCCATTTCTTGAACAACATCGTGTTTTGTAACCTCTAAACTGATTTCATCTGGAGCTGAAACTAATTTTGGAGCTTCAACTACATTTTTGCTGAATTTTAAAATCTCTTCTATGATCTTTGGATCTACTCTAGACTCACTTTGCATTTTCTTTCATACTCCTTTTCTTTAATTCAAGTTCTAATTTCCCAACTCTTTTTTTCAGTGAATGAATTTCTTTGTAAACTTCATCAATCTCTTCTTTGCTTGGAAGATTTACTGATTGTAAAATTACATTTGTAATGTTGTTCCAGTGTTTTGTTAGTTCTAATTCTTTTGAAACTAGTTTACCATAATTTTCTCCAAATTTTTGTGAATCAAATAGTTCAGTAAAATCATTGTCAAAAATATCAATCCAAATTCTTTTGAATGCCTCAATTTGCTCTATGTCTTGTGGTACTTCTGGTGCTTTGAGATTTACTTTCTTTTGAGCGTCAGTCCAGGTATCTGCTAATTGCTTGTAGTATTCTGTTAGATGTTTGTTGAATTCTAGTAAATCTTCATTAATCTCAATTAATTCTGTTGAAATTTTTTTTGAATTTGCTGCAAATGCTCTCATTGGACCAATTGATGTTAATGCTTGAGGTTTGCTTGACATCAAATGTATGATATCTGTCCAAAAAAGCGACAAATGCTTGTAATAATCGGTAATATCTTTAGGAGATTCTGATTGCACGACTATCTATTAGCACAGCTCGCAATAAATAGATCGCTTGTTTAATTAGACAAATGGAGAACGTTGAAGAGCTAGAAAAAATCTGTCAAAAAATCATAAAATTAGATACAAAAATGCGTTCAGCTCGTTTGATCAATAGTAGAGGTCATCTAATTGCTGGTGGCATGAAAGAAGGATTACTTTCTCTTGAAGCCCAAAAACAAGATGAAATGATGTTCATGGAACTTGCACTACGAGTTAGAATGCGTCATGAATTTGATAATGAATTTGGTGAAGTTCATTTTTCCATGTCATATAGAGACAAGGTAATTGTCATGAGTTTTCCATTAAACAATGATGATGTATTGTTGATCTCTTGTGAAAAAGAAGCTGATTTTGGAAAAATCCCCTTTAAAGTTCTCAAAATCATAGAATCCCTCAAAAAATCTCCTATGAAGACATTTTGAGCATAACAACTTAATTCAAGGAATTTTCATTTTTGATATGCCTTCTGAGCAATACGTGAGCTGGGATGAAATTGAATCTTTAGTAAAAGATGTTTCAAAAAAAATTTCAAAATTGCCTAGAACTTTTTCAAGTATTACTACTTTAAGCAGAGGGGGCTTAGTACCATCACGTTTAATTGCAGACAATTTAGGAATTAAAAAAATCCTTGTTGATAAACGAAACATCTCTTCAGATTCTTTGTTTGTCGATGATATTTTTGACACTGGAGATACTTTTAAAAAAATTATTCCTAAGGTTGATTATCCTTCAAAACTAATTTTTGTTACATTATTTGCAAGACGTGGAAAAAAATATCCTAAACACTTACTTTATTCCAAAAAAACAAAAAACAATGCATATGTTGTTTTTCCATGGGATAAATTAGAATTTGAAAGAACAAAAAAT